>JBILDB010000322.1:0-3209 GCA_044352805.1 Cyanobium sp. | reverse complement strand
CCTGCGGCCTGGCACCCCCTGGCCCTCCCCTTCGATGACATGGCGGGCCTATGCGCCGAGAACGGCACCTTGGTGGCCATCGCCAGCGGACCCACCGCGACGGCAGGCCGACTTGAGCTGAACCTGCACGACCTGAGCTGGAGCCATACCCCGGCGGCGGCCGCCGTCGGTCCCCGCAGGGACCAGCAATTGCCACAAGCCCTCTGGTTTAAGGGAGCCTCGGGCAGGCCCACCCACGCCTGGCTTCATCCACCAGAGGGGGGCCGGCACTCGGGAGCACCCCTACTGGTGAAGGGCCACAGCGGCCCCACTGGCATGGCCCGCACCGGGCTGAATGCGGCAATTCAGTTCTGGACCAGTCGGGGCTGGGGGGTGCTGGATGTCAATTACGGCGGCTCGACCGGCTTCGGCCGTGCCTATCGGCAGCGACTCGATGGGCAATGGGGCGTGGTGGATGTGGCAGACCTGGCCGCCGCGGCCCAGGCCGTGCTGGACCAGGGCTGGGCCGATCCGCAGCGGGTTGCAATCGAAGGGGGCAGCGCAGCGGGATTCACCGTGCTCTCTACCCTGAGCCAAACAGCCATCTTCAAGGCTGGGGCTTGTCGCTACCCGGTCAGCGATCTGACGGACCTAGTGAAGGTGGGTCACCGCTTTGAGGCCCACTATCTCGATGGGCTGGTGGGCCCCTGGCCCGAGGCGCGTGATCTTTACGGAGCCCGATCGCCCCTAAACCAGGTAGAGGGTCTACGCACGCCCCTGATTCTTTTCCACGGTCTTCAAGATGAGGTGGTGCCCGCCTCCCAGACTGAACGGCTGGCCTTGGAGCTATCGCGCAGGGGGGTGCCCGTTGAACTGCATCTCTTCGCCGAGGAGGGCCATGGGTTTCGCGCCAGCGCCGTGCAGGTGCAGGTGCTGGAGGCGACGGAGGCCTTCTTCCGCCGCCACCTGAAACTTTGATGCCCTTCCTGGAACGGACTGAAACCGGTCCCCTCCTCGCGTCCCTGGCCCAGCCGCTGCTGCCCCAGGCCCTGTTGGTAGCGCTGCTGTTGGTGGGCCGCTGGATCGGCCAGGGCATCCAGATGAAGCGCCTGGGCCTGCCCGAATCCCTGCTGGCCGGGGGTCTCGGGCTGCTCCTGGCCCCTGGTGGCCCCTTGCCGGTATTGCCGCCAACGGTGATCTCCTTCTGGGCCGAGCTGCCCCTGGCCCTGTTAACCCTGGTTTTCGGCTCCTTGCTGGTGGCCAAACCCCTGCCCAAGCCAGGTCCCCTCTGGCGGCCTCTGCGGGCCCAGATCCTGCTGGCCCTGGTCCTGGCCTTCGGCCAGTTCCTGGTGGGGGCGCTGGTGGTGGGGTTGGTGTTGCAACCGTGGCTGGGGGTGAGTCCGGTAATGGCCTGCCTGATCGAGGTGGCCTTTGAGGGGGGCCATGGATCGGCGGCGGCCATGGGTCCCACCTATGAGCGACTCGGGCTGGTGGGGGGTCAGGACTTGGGACTGGCCATGGCGACGGTGGGTCTTTTGACTGCCAGCCTGGTGGGCGGGCTCCTGGTGGTGTGGGGTCGCTGGCGCGGCTGGCTGGCGACCCCATCCCTAGGTGAAGCCCAGTTGGCGGCAACGAGGCCGGTATTGGCTGCCCAGGAAAAACCGGACGAAAGTCCTGCAAAAGGCCCGCCAACTCCTGACGCCGAACCCTCCTCCCCCGCATCAGCCCTGGCCGCCAAGCCTGGGCCCTGGGTGGCCGTAGCCCGCTGGCTGGTGAATCTGGGCCTGGCGGGGGTGGCCGTGGCCCTGGGCTGGGGGGCCCAGCTGATGCTGGGACTGGCGGCAAATCGCCTGGGGGGAGGCGTGGCCGTTTTGGTGAGCGTCCTGCCGGTGTTTCCCCTGGCCCTGCTCGCTTCCTTGCTGGTGCGCTGGGTGCTTGAACGGTGGAACCTGACGGACTGGGCTTCGGCACCAGTACAACAACGCATCGGCACCTTGGCGGCCGATCTGCTGATTGTGGCTGCAACCGCCTCCCTGAACCTGGGACTCCTGACCCGAAGCTGGCAGCCGCTGCTGGCCCTCTCTCTGGCGGGGCTTGCCTGGAATTTGGGGGTGGTGGTCCTGCTAGGGCAGCGCCTGATGCCGGCGCCCTGGTTTGAACGCAGCCTGGTGGAATTTGGCCAAGCGACCGGGGTTGTGGCCAGTGGCCTGCTGCTGTTGCAGATGGCCGAAGCGGAGGGCCAAACCGAGGTGCTGACTCCGTTTTCGATCAAACAACTGCTGCTGCAACCCCTGCTGGCGGGAGGCCTGATCACGGTGGCGGCGCCCCTGGCGGTGGATAGCTGGGGCCTGCCGGCCTGGGGGGGCCTGTGCCTGGCGGTGGTGCTTGGGGCCGGGGGCCTGGGGCTATGGCTGGCCAGGGTGGAGGTCTGAGACCACAGGCAACTAGCGCACCATGGCGGGCACGTTGCCGCCATCGACCGTGAGCACGGCGCCGGTGGTGCGCTCCATGCCGGCCAGGGCCACAAAAGCGGCGGCCACATCAACGGCTCGCACCTCAGCGCCGAGCAAGTTGCCGCCCATATAGGCGGCCTCGCTGATGCCCCGGGCGGCGGCCCGATCCCTAATCATGGCGTCATCCAAGAGACCTGAGCGGATACGGTCGGCATTGATGGCGTTGACTCTCACGCCGGCATCGCCGCCCTCAAGGGCGTATTGGCGCATGAGGGCGAGCAGGGCAGCCTTGCTGGTGCCATAGGCACCGAAATTGGCCCCGGGGTTGAGGGCTTGCTTGCTGACGTTGAAGAGCAACTGGCCTCCTAGTCGGCCGTTCGGCGCAGCTTGCCCGTTTCTGTCACTGGAAGACCGGTCCTGGGCGCGGAACACGGCCATTGCCGCTTGGGCGACGGACTGGTGGGAGAAGAAATTGAGCTCGAAACTGCTGCGCAGCACTGCGTCGGGCAGATCGGCCATGGCGCCGGTCCAAGCGGCTCCAGCATTGCTGACGACGATATCGACCCCGCCGAAGTGGGCGCAGCAGCGATCAAAGGCGGCACGCACCGCAACAGAGTCGGTGACATCGCAGCGCAAGCCCAGAGCGCGGGAGCCGCAGGCGGCGGCCACGGCGGCGGCGCGCTCGCCATCGAGGTCGATCACGGCCAGGTCGGCGCCGGCGGCGGCAAAGGCCCGAGCCGTCGCTTCGCCGATCGCCCCGCCGCCGCCGGTGACCAG
>JBILDB010000321.1:0-3211 GCA_044352805.1 Cyanobium sp. | reverse complement strand
GGGGTAACCCCTCATGAGTAGATGATTGAGGAAGCCCCAGGCTTCATCATATCTCCCAATTTTCTGGAGATAGGAGGGCAGCCTAAGATAAGTGTCAATTCCATAGCTCTCCGAAGAGTTCCCGATCTTCTTGTATGCCTCTTTTAAGACTAGAACGGCTGCTGGCAAGTTCCCGTCTAGATTGAGTTCAGTCGCTACCTTGAGGGTTTCGCTAGCCTGCAGAGATTCTATGAAATTTATGATGTTGCCGGCATCAGTCCTAGTGTCTATGATTGCGTTTTCTGCAACTCTTTTTCCGGCATCAGAGCAGATCCACTCGGTTCCATGAGGCTGGATTAATTCTTCACTCAAAAGATGCTCTACAAATCTGGTGACGTCGCCACCGACTAAATGTTGATAATACTCAAGACCACTATAGTAATCGATCACCTCTCTGGATAGAGGTTTGTCGAGAAACTTCTTTAGAAACTGCACCTGTCCTGCGCTCAGCGTTGGCTTCGCTTCGATCGGTTTAGTAGGGATGGTGTCACTACTTCCGTCTAGTAAGTGAGGATAAATGGGTGGGGAAGGTGGTGGCGGAATACCCAGCCCCGTTGTAGAAGGATTTATGCCCTGTGGCCTGCATTGTGGGCATTTCATTGTATGGCTGGGAAGTTCTTCCCCGCATTCGATGCAGAACATTTTTTACTCCCCCTGTTCTCGGATTTTCTTCATTCTACTGATGCCACCATCTGCGCAGGGGCAACCCGTTGCTCTCCGTACAGTGTGGCAGCCTCAGCGGACCAATCTTCCACAACCTCCATTGCCAAGCAACGATCCAGGGCTTACTGATTTGTTGCCCGGCGAGACGCTGCCGCCAATCAGATCAGTCATCGCCTTCCTCCCCCGGCCAGTGATAGCTCACCTTCACGCCATTGAGTTGCGTACGGGGCAACCACCCCTCATGCTGCATGCGCCCCACCACGATGCCCGGTGCAATGCCGAGGGCCGTGGCGGCAGCCTTCACCTCCTGTTCTGAGCGCAGCCCTTGGGGCTTCTGGGCCGCAGCGGGCGGAATCAACTGATCCGCGGCGAAGCGATCAGCTTCGGTCTCATGCTCTTCATCCACAGCATCGAGGCCATCCATAAAGGTGGCCTTCTTGCCGTGTTTGAGGATGTGGCCAGCCTCATGGAACAACGTGAACCAAAGGTGATCGTTGGTTTTGTGGCGCAGGCTCAGGGCGATCAGGGCCCGATCCGGGCTGAGCCACTGGGTTGCCCCGCTCACCCGGCAGCCTGGTGGGGCTGGCACGAACACCACCGCCACGCCGGCAGCACCGGCCAGGGCCTGCAGCTGCTGCACAAACACCGTCGGATCCGCTTCGCAGCTGAGGGGACGAATCGCTTGAAGCGCCTCTCGGAAGGCCTTGGCTTCATAGGGTCTGCAGGTAATCGAGGCCGCTTGCGTTTCGGCCCGTCGCAGCCAGCTGGCCAGGGCGCCCTGCTGCGTGGCATAGCTCTTGGAGGTGCGATAAACGGCCAGGGGTTGGCCGTAGCGCTGCCGCCAGGCATCGATCGACGCCACCGCGAAGAACTTCAGGCACGCCGAAACCTGCTGGCCGGCATGGCTGCAAGTGTCCACCCAGCCCTCGCCTTGCATCCAGCGCAGGGGCAGTTCCTTCAGCCAGTCCTTCTGGCTGGCTAACTCGTCGAGCTGCTGCAACCGCACCAGATCCTTCTGGTAGTTGGCCTCCAGCCGCAACCAGAAGCCGGCGTCATGGCCCAGCACCCGCTCCAGCCGTTCGGCAGTGTCGGCCGTGATCGGCGCTCGGCCTTTGAGCAGTTCATTCACATGCTTGGCGCTGAAATCAAGCCGCTGGGCCAGCTCGGCGCGGGTCCAGCCGCGCTCCTCCAGGACCTCCTCAATCAGATCCCCAGGGGGAGAGGCCCAGTCGGCATTGAAGCCGGCGTTGGTGGTGGGGGTGGCGATCTCAACCATGGGTGTCTCCAATCTCCAGAAGGCGCACACTGTTCACCTGCTGCCAGTCGATGCCGCCGGAGAGCAGGGATGGCGGAGGCTTATCGGTGGGCTCGAACACAAGGCGCATCGGTCCATCGAGGTCGACGGAAAACTGGCCGGCTCGGTCTGCGGTGAGGGCGTGGGGACGACCCAGCTGAAGCTGGCTCACGTTCTCCACGGCCCGCAGCTCTCCAAGACGGTTCTTGAGCCGCTTGGCGCGTTTCTCGCCGAGCTGCTTGCGCTGGTGCTTGTCCTCTTCGCAGAGGCGCTGGATGGCTTTGCTGGCGTAGGTGATCTGCATCCTAGGCCGTCACTCTTGGTTTTCCTTCACCGCATCGGTAAAGGAAACCTCACCCACGTGCCCATCAAGCAAGACCACCACGTCATCCGTGCGACCAGTCCAATTGGCACCGTAGCCGGCGAGACTTGGAACAACTATTCCCTCTGCGCACCGCCATGGCCAACGGCATCACCGTCACGTCCAACCCGGATCCGGCCCAGCTGCAAAGCCTGGGTGTGATGGGCTGGCCCACCTGGGCCTGTGGGGTCAGCACCTTCCCCTGGACCTACGACGAGCAAGAGACCTGCCTGCTGTTGGAGGGTGATGTCAGCGTCACGCCCGAGGGCGGTGAGCCGGTGCGGTTCGGGGCCGGCGATCTGGTGGTGTTTGCTGCCGGGCTGAGTTGCACCTGGGATGTGCATGCCCCGGTGCGCAAGCACTATCGCTTTGGTTGAAGGGCTCCATATGAACTTCCTTGCAGAGTTTGATGCTTGTTCCTATCGTGGCGACCTTGCCTTCGAGTTGCATCCAAGAGCAACATAGAGACACCCAATTCAGCCATGCGACCGACATCGAGTTGGAGCGGACGATATAGAGCTGATTTGAGGGTGGGCATGCGGTGTTATCTGCCGCCGCAATACTTCACCGTTTCCCATACAGTAAGAGCTAGGGCTGGAGACAGACCAGTCCTTGAAAATTAGATCCTGCAACCGTTCGAGCTTCCGCAGTTTCTGGTTGACAAGCCTCCGCGGGCCAATCCTCCACAACCACCAATACCAAGCAACGATCAAGGCGCGGGAGTTCGAAGCTGGGCGGAGCTGGAGTCCCATCTGGTGCGCCGGACCCGCATCGCGAGGCGCTGGGTGCGTTGAAGCTGCAGATGACCTGAGGCTCCCTAGGGGCTGCGGCCCCCCTTTCAAAATGGGCGCCGT
>JBILDB010000319.1:0-3215 GCA_044352805.1 Cyanobium sp. | reverse complement strand
GCTCCAGCATGCGCACCCTATTCGTCTACCCCGAATTTCCCAAGACCTTCTGGAGCTACGAAAAGATCCTGGAGCTGGTGAACCGCAAGGTGCTCTTGCCCCCCCTGGGCTTGGTCACGGTCGCCGCCCTGCTTCCCCAGGAATGGGAGATGAAGCTGGTTGACCGCAATGTGCGCGAGGTGAGCGAAGCGGAGTGGGAATGGGCGGAGTTGGTGGTCATCTCCGGCATGATCGTGCAAAAAGCGGATATGGCCGCGCAGATCGGCAAGGCCAAGGCCCGGGGCCTACCAGTGGCCGTGGGGGGTCCCTTTGCCAGCTCGACACCTGATGCTCCAGAACTGCAGCTGGCCGATTTCAAGGTGCTGGATGAAGGCGAAATCACCCTGCCCTTGTTTGTCGAAGCGATTGAGAAAGGGGTGCGTCAGGGGCGTTTCAGCTCCAACGGCGAAAAGCCTGACGTCACATCCACACCAGTTCCGCGCTTCGACCTTCTGGAACTGGATGCCTACGATTCAATGAGTGTGCAGTTCTCGCGGGGCTGCCCTTTTCAATGCGAATTCTGCGACATCATTGTTCTGTATGGCCGCAAACCCCGCACTAAGACTCCTGATCAATTGGTCGCCGAATTACAAAAGCTTTACGACCTAGGTTGGCGCCGCTCAATTTTCTTAGTTGATGATAATTTCATTGGCAACAAACGCAACGCCAAACTACTGCTGCCCGCCTTGAAAAAGTGGCAAGTTGAGAGGGGTTATCCCTTCAGTTTCGCCACCGAGGCCTCCGTGGACCTGGCTTCGGATGACGAAATGATGGAGATGATGGCCGAAGCCCGTTTCGACAGTGTTTTTCTGGGAATTGAAACCCCAGATGAAGCTAGCCTCTCGATCGCTGGCAAACATCAAAACACTCGCAGTTCCCTTGAGGAATCAGTCGACCGCATCACCTCCTATGGCATTCGGGTGATGGCTGGTTTCATCATTGGTTTTGATGGTGAAAAAGCCGGAGCTGGCGATCGTATCGTTACGTTTGTCAGCCGCACCGGCATTCCTGCCGCCATGATGGGAATGTTGCAGGCCCTTCCCAATACAGGTCTTTGGCATCGCCTCGAGAAGGAAGGTCGGCTGATTGAAGAGAAAGCTGACGCCAAAGGGGTCAATCAGACAAACTTACTGAATTTTGTGCCCACCCGCCCAATTCGCGACATCGCCAACGAATACGTGGATGCCTTTTGCCGTCTCTACGAGCCAAACGCCTATATCGACAGGGTTACGCACTACTACACCAAAGTCGGCAAACCCCGCTGGCAGCAGTATGTCAAGACAAAGGCTCTCGGCAAGGCCAGTTTGCCCACCTGGACCGACCTGCGGGCGCTCTCCATCGTCATCTGGCGGCAGGGTTTCAGGCGGGATACCCGCTGGCGCTTCTGGAATTCCCTCGCCACCATCGCCCGCCGTAATCCCGACAACCTGGAACAATTCCTGGTGACGTTGGCCCACAACGAGCATTTCCAGGAGTACCGCAGCGTCGTGACCCGCGAAATCCAGGAGCAGCTAGCGGCCCTCCCCCCTGAACCTCCGAACACCACGAGCGAGGCCCGCCGCGAACTGCAACCGGCCTAATGGCCTTCCGGCAAACCTCGCTCAATCCTGGATGTAGGCGAGGCCCTGGCGCAGACAGGTCTCGGCTTTCTGCAGCTCGCGGCCCAGGTATAGGGCGTGATCCAGATAGCTGAGCGGATGGGGTTCGGGCCCTTCACAAAGGGCGATGCCGAGTTCCTTGGCCGTGCGGCCGCGATAGATCGCCAGGGGCGACCGGGGCAGGGCGCCGCGACAGGAGAGCACCTCACCGGTTTCCGGGTCGGTGGCCAAGCCCCTGTCATCGATGGCGTTGCCGAAGTGCTCGGCGACCAACTCGCCGGCAACGGCATCGACTTTGATCAGGAAATAGCCAGAGGGATCAAGGGCGATGAATCGCTGGGAAAGCTGCTCATCGAGCTGGGATCGGGTTGAGTCATCGCTGACGGAATCCGAACCTTCGTCCCCAGGGGGATCACCGGCAAAAAACGTTGGGGGGCTGGGAATCACCATGAAAAAATTTTAATTGGGGATTCCCCCAGATGATCATAACCACCCCATGACATCTGGCGGACCTGGGGAAGGGAATCGCAAGGCCCCGTTGTCCAGCCACTCAGCTGGGCATCAACTCTTATCCCTTTTGTGGCCCCTCTGGGGAGCGAGCCACAAAGGGAATTTCGGCGTTGATGGCCTCGATTTCGGCCAGGGTTTCCGCATTGGATCTAGGCAGCCAGCGGCGTAGTAGACGGTCGAATTCGGGGTGGGTCCAGAGATGCAAACTGGAGCGTGGCTCGGCCAGAAAACCGCGCCGCCGTTTATGGCTACCCCCAGCCCCCGGATCAAACCGTCGCAGCCCCTGGGCGATTGCCCATTCGATGGGGGCGTAATAGCAAACCTCGAAATGGAGGTGATCCAACTCCACCTCACTGCCCCAATAGCGGCCCCAGAGGCCGTCGGGGCTGTGCACGCACATGGACATCGCCAAGGGCTGGTTGGGATCCCCTTCGTGGGCACTGAACAACACCAGATCGCGGCGCAGCTCTGCCGGGGCATTACTGAAAAAGGTAGGGCTGAGGTATTTGCTACCCCAGGCACCCCAGCGGCTGCAGTGCTGGGCATAGAAATCATGCATGCGCATCAACAACTGGGGTGAAATCTCCTCAGCCACCAAAGGCGTGACCTGCACACCGGCGGCGGCCACAGCCTTGCGTTCGCGGCGAATATTACGGCGCTGGTTGGCATTGAACCCCGCTAAATATCCCTCAAAATCAACAGCGCCATCCGTACTCCAGCAGCTTTGCTGGTTCAACCACAGGGCGCAGCCAGTGGCCTCAGCCAGGGGCCGCCACTGGGGATCAACATAAAGAAAATTACAACTTAAGATTCCATTTCTGCGGCAGAAACTCTCTATTTCAGCCATCATCACGGCCGTCAAAGCCCCCTCGTCTTCGCCGGGGGCAACAAAAAAGCGATAGCCCTCCACCGGGCTGAGGGGACTCATGCCCACCAACTTCGGGTAGTACCGCAGACCCATCTGGGCCGCCAACTGGGCGAATGACTGGTCGAAAACAAATTCGCCATAGCTATGGCCCTTGAGATAAAGCGGCGCCACCGCCACCAGCGTTTTGCCCCGCCAAAGCC
>JBILDB010000320.1:0-3215 GCA_044352805.1 Cyanobium sp. | reverse complement strand
CCCAGGCGCCAGCGCCGATCTGGCGGCCGCCGTGGCGCCCCACCCCGAGCTGTGGTGCGGGCCCATCGGCCGCTTCGGGCCAGGCCCGGCGTCAGTGGCGTTGATCCAGGCCGGGGCCTGCTCGCTGTTGTGGCCAGGGGGGGAAGCCTTGACGGGCTTTACCGCTTCAACCAGATGACTTTTCGACTTCATCTAAATGACATTTTCGCATCATTGAAATTACGGCTTGCCTGGGGGTCGTCAGGGCAGAATCAGTTAACTGCTGAGGGACATTCATGCCTGAAGTTCATCTCACCCTGGAGTGGCCGGATGGCAGCACCAGTGCTCTTTATTCCCCTTCGACAGTGATCCTGCAGCGGCTGCGACCCGGCCAAAGCCTGCCGATATCCACCCTCAGAACCCAGGGAATTGCCGCCCTCCAGGAGGCCTCCGAGCGGGTGCGGGCTCGCTACGGCTTTGCCTGCACACGAACTAGCGAAGAACGCCAAAAGTTGGAACGTATGGCCAGCCGTTTTGATGACGCGGAATGCGTCCAGATCTTGTCCTGAGAGGGTTCTCGCAACCCCTGGCTTAGCCCTCCGTCATAAATGGGTCGGAGCTAAATCGGCAACAACTGTTATAACTAGATAGTTGATATATTTATTGTAATCGCCCTATTTTGGTTTAAGCTCTAGGCAGTTTGCCAATCCTCACTTTCTATTGTCAGGGACATTTTGATCATGGTAGAAATTCACACCCTTGCCTGCCTCGATTATCTGATGTGGCTCCGCACAGGCGATGAAGTTGCCAAGCGGACAGGTCTCAACCAGTCCACAATTAGTCGCAACCTTCATAAATGCTGTGAAGCCTTTTTCTTAAATGTAAAAAAAGTAAATAACGAGTATGTTATCACGGGCAATACCGACCTGATCAATCTAGAACGAAACGTTCACCAGCATCATCGCTGGAAAAGCTTTCGCCCATTGAGAGTTGATGCAATGTTCTGGTCAGGGCGAGCCTACTTTTCATCACCGATCGAAGACTATGTCTTGGGCAACCATGACTTCATGCATGTGGCCCAACCCCTCGCCATGCTCCGCGATGGCGTACTGGATGCTTTGATTGCGCCCTTCCCGGATTGTCCGGCTGCCGATGACAGCACATTAGCCAGCTTTCCCCTGGCCTACTTCCCCTGCTATCTCATCACGGTTGAATCCCATCCACTCTTTTCCATTAACCGTGAGTTGACCTTGGAAGACATAGCGGCATACCCCTCCCTCGCCCTGCCAGAAGGGGCTTTCCCAATTTTTGAAGACTATGCAAAAAGCCTGGGGCTATGGAATTCCCCTTCAAGTATTTATCGCTATGATATGAATAAATGGGAAGGCAGGAACGAAACGGAGCTAACAACCTCTTTCGCCTCTATTTTTGGTGCCAATTTACACAATTCAACTCAAAAGGTATTGCCCTACAAGCTGGATATGGAGTGCGGTGATTTTCTTATCGTCAAAAGAGATTTTGCCAACCATCCCCTTTGCCAAAATTTGAGGCAGATTCTCCACGACCGCTTAAGGCCATGGGCCGAGCAATATCCTGAAATTCGCCTATGTCATCCTGGGTTCTAGCTGGCCAGCGCCTAGTGATGTCGGGCTAGAAGCGGACCCCGCGCCACCATGGTCCGCCGATAAAGCCATCACCCTGGGGACTTGCGGCCCAGTGTTGATCAAAGCCTGCCAGCATCGTGTTCTCCATTCCTGTGCTGCGATGCCTGCCGAAGATTTGATCTGGCGCCGCAGTTGGTACCCGGTGGCCTTCCTCAAGGATCTGCCGCAGGACCGTCCCACTGCCTTCACCTTGCTGGCCGAGGATTTGGTCCTCTGGCACGACCGCCAGGCCGGGCGTTGGCGGGCCTTCGCCGATGTCTGCCCCCACCGGCTCGTGCCCCTCTCCCAGGGGCGCCTCAACGACCAGGGCGAGCTGGAGTGCCCATACCACGGCTGGTGCTTTGACGGCGAGGGGCGCTGCACCACTATCCCCCAGGCCAATCCCGGCGCCAGCATCGACACCCTGCGCAGCCGTTGCCGGTCCTACGCCACCGCCGCGGCCCAAGGGCTGCTGTTTGTGTTCAGCGGTGATCCCGCCGCGGCCGACGCCGTGCCCCTGCCCCTGGTGCCGGTGCTCCAAGAGAACCCGGCCGCCTGGACCGTCCAGGATTCCTTCCGCGATTTGCCCTACGACGCCCTCACCCTGCTGGAGAACGTGCTCGATGTGAGCCATGTGCCTTTTACCCACCACGCCACTGTGGGCAAGCGTGAGACAGCCGGTCCGGTGGACCTTGAACTCACCGCCAGTGGATCGGAGGGGTTCAGTGGCCTATGGCAGGAAGGGCCCCGTCGCGGCAGTCTTGGCAGCCAGACCACCGTGTTCACGGGCCCCAGCCTGATGATCCATGACCTCACCACCAAGGGGGGCACCCGTTTCCAGACGGTGGTCTACGCCACCCCGATCCACAGAGGGGCCTGCCGGCTATTTGTGCGGTTGCCCTTTTTCTTCGGCTCCCCCTGGCCAGGTCGCTTGCTGAAACTGCGGCCCGAGTGGTTGCAACACCTTGGCAACCACGTGGTGCTCGAAGACGACCAGCTGTTCCTGCATTGGCAAGAGCGGGTGCTGGAGGAGAGGGGCGGCGGCACCTCCCTCGCCCAGGCCTGCTACTTGGCCACCCGCTCCGATCTCTACGTCCGTGCCCTGCACGACTGGGTCGATCGGGTGGGCGGCGGCCCGTTTCCCCAGACGCCCCTGCCGGAGCGGTTGGGCGAACAGCCCCTGCTAGAGCGGTTTGAGAGTCACACCCGCCATTGCCGCAGCTGTAGCAGCGCCGATCGGCGGCTGGCGCTGCTTCGGCCTGGTGCGGTGGTGGCGGCGGCCCTGGCCCTGGTGGCTGCTGCCTGGTGGGGGCCCACCCCTGCTGGGGCCGCCTGCTTGGCTTTGGCCTTGGTGGCCGCCGGGGCCTGGATTCAGGCCGGCCGTTGGCGCCAGGCCCTGCGATTTGGCTCACCCCTACCGCCCCGCAACCGCAGCTAGAGGGGAAGTCTTCTAATCCCTGGGCCCTGATTGGGCCATTGCCTTACTCAGGCCCAGAACAGCAACCTGGTGGCGATTTCGACTACGACCAGGCCGATCAGGGCCATGGCGGCCAGTAGGGAGTTGGGTTGGAACATGGTTCGCGTCTCTGCTTG
>JBILDB010000318.1:0-3240 GCA_044352805.1 Cyanobium sp. | reverse complement strand
GCACAACCTTCGGCCGCCAGCAGGCCGTTGTGGTGGCGCACCGCAGCCGCCAGGGAAGGTTCGATGGGGGGGGCCAGGAATGGCATCGGGGGCAGGGGCGGACCGTATCGGCTGCCCAGCCCCCTGGCCAGGGGGCTGGGTGGAATTGGCAGGCCGAGGGAGCCTGGCGTTACGCTCGGCCTCTCGCTTTGAAAATGAGGGCATGGCCAGGGTCGGCGTGCTGTTGCTGAACCTCGGCGGTCCTGAACGGATCGAAGACGTGGGCCCGTTCCTGTACAACCTTTTTGCGGATCCCGAAATCATCCGCCTGCCCACGCCCCTACTGCAAAAGCCCCTCGCCTGGCTGATCAGCACCTTGCGCAGTGGCAAATCCAAGGCGGCTTATCGCTCGATTGGGGGCGGATCCCCCCTGCGCCGCATCACCGAACATCAGGCTCGGGCCCTACAGAGCACCCTCCGGGAGCGGGGAGTGGAGGCCACCACCTATGTGGCGATGCGCTACTGGCATCCCTTTACCGAATCCGCCGTGGCCGATATCAAGGCCGATGGCATCGAGGAAGTGGTGGTGTTACCCCTCTATCCCCAATTCTCGATCAGCACCAGCGGCTCCAGTTTTCGTGAGTTGAAGCGATTGCGCCAGGCCGACCCGGCCTTCAATCGGCTGCCGCTTCGCTGCATCCGCAGTTGGTACGACCACCCGGGCTACATCGCGGCCATGGCTGGCCTGATCGGCGGCCAGGTCCGGGTCGCTTCCGATCCGGCTCGCGCCCACATTTTTTTCAGTGCCCATGGGGTGCCCAAGAGCTATGTGGAGGAAGCTGGCGATCCATACCAAAGCGAAATTGAGGCCTGCGTCTCCCTGATCCTGGAGCGCTTGCAGCGGGACCTGGGCCATGCCAACCCCCATACCCTGGCCTATCAGAGCCGGGTAGGCCCAGTGGAATGGCTCAAGCCTTATACCGATGATGCCCTGCGTCAGCTAGGCAGCGACGGGGTTCAGGACCTGGTGGTCGTGCCGATCAGCTTCGTGAGCGAACACATCGAAACCCTGGAGGAGATTGACCTTGAATACCGGGAAATCGCCGAGGAGTCGGGCATTCACCATTTTCTGCGGGTCCCGGCCCTCGATACCGATCCCACCTTCATCACGGGCCTCGCCGACCTGGTGGTGGCGGCCCTTGAGGGTCCCGAGGTGAACCTGGATCAGGCCGCCCAGCTGCCCACCAAAGTCAAGTTGTATCCCCAGGACAAGTGGGCCTGGGGTTGGAACAACAGTTCGGAGGTCTGGAACGGTCGTTTGGCCATGGTGGGTTTCTCGGCTTTTCTGCTTGAACTGATCAGCGGCCGTGGTCCTCTCCATGCTCTGGGACTGCTCTGAACTGGCAATCTGGCGCCGCTCCCTGGCCCTGGCCTTGATGATGGGCCTGGTCGCGGCCCCTGGCCCGGCCGGGGCCTCTGGCCGTGAGGCCTGGCTGCGGGCCACCTTCCCGGTGCAGGTCTTTGCCGGTTATACGAGTGGTTTCGGTCTGCGCATCCATCCGGTCGATGGCGGGATGCGTCCCCATTACGGACTGGACATCGCGGCTCCGCTCGGTTCCCCGGTTCGCAACTGGTGGAGCGGTGTGCTGGTGGAGGTACTCCAGGGCGGGGGATGCGGCAATGGGCTGGTGATTCGCTCCGGGGACTACGAGCACACCTACTGCCACCTCGCTGGCAGCGTCGCTGGCTCTACGTATCAGAGCGGGTCGGTACAGCTCCAAGTGGGTCAGCGGCTGCGCACGGGCCAGACGATCGCCCATGTGGGCATGACCGGCAGCAGCACCGGCCCCCATCTGCACTGGGGGATTCGCTATCGGGGCGCCTGGCTCGATCCCGCCCGGGTGTTGCGGGCCATGGCCGCCAGTCGTCGGTTCCAGGCCCCAAGGATGGGTTCGCCCCCTAAGGTTGGAACGTTTCAATAAGCCGCCACCTTCTTCGGTTCTACCGCCCCTTCCCCGCCGTGACGCTTACACCAGTCCCCTCCACGGTTACTAGCTCCGATTCCCGCTTGCCCCAATCCTTGCGGCACGAGCCGGTGCCGGTGAGGGGCGGAGTGGCCGAGAGGGTCAATGGTGGTTATGCCTTGATGCATGCCTTGCATCTGCATGGCGTCAAAGATGTCTTCGGCTATCCCGGCGGCGCCATCCTGCCGATCTACGACGAACTGCATAAGGCGGAAGCCCGGGGCTGGTTGAAGCATGTGTTGGTGCGCCATGAACAGGGTGGTGCCCATGCCGCCGACGCCTATGCCCGCGCTTCGGGCAAGGTGGGGGTCTGCTTTGGCACCTCGGGGCCCGGAGCCACCAACTTGGTCACCGGCATTGCCACGGCCCAGATGGATTCGGTGCCCATGGTTGTGATCACGGGCCAGGTACCCCGGGCCGCGATCGGCACCGATGCATTCCAAGAAACCGACATCTTCGGCATCACCATGCCGATTGTTAAGCACTCCTGGGTGGTGCGTGATCCGGCTCAGATCGGCCGCATCGTGGCCCAGGCTTTCTTGATCGCCGCCAGTGGCCGCCCGGGGCCCGTGCTGATCGACATCCCCAAGGATGTGGGGGTTGAAGAATTTGACTACGTGCCGGTGCCTCCAGGCAGCGTCGTCCCCAACGGTTTTGCTTTACCCCAGCCCGCGGAGCCAGCGGCCATCAGCGCCGCCCTCGAACTGATCCGCCAGTCCCGTCGTCCCCTGCTTTACGTCGGTGGCGGGGCCATCAGCAGCGGCGCCCATGGGGCGGTGCATCAACTGGCCGAACGCTTCCAATTGCCGGTCACCACCACGTTGATGGGCAAGGGGGCCTTCGACGAACGTCACCCCCTTTCGGTGGGCATGCTGGGCATGCACGGCACGGCCTATGCCAACTTTGCCGTCACCGAATGCGACCTGTTGATCGCCTGCGGTGCCCGTTTCGATGACCGGGTCACCGGCCGCCTCGATAGTTTCGCGCCCCGGGCCCAGGTCATTCACATCGACATTGATGCGGCCGAGGTCGGCAAAAACCGCACCCCGCAGGTGCCCCTGGTGGCCGATGTCAAGGAAGCCCTCGAAGCCATGGTGGCCGCCTCTGCTCGCGAGACCTGCGGCGGCCGCACCCAGGCCTGGCTAGAGCGGATTGCCAGTTGGAAGCACCACTATCCCTTGACGGTGCCTGTGCCCGAAGGGGAGATTGCTCCCCAGGAGGTGCTGCTGGCCCTGCG
>JBILDB010000053.1:0-10538 GCA_044352805.1 Cyanobium sp. | reverse complement strand
CGGCGCGCCCTCACGGCGATCAACGAGCGACGGGCCGAAATCATTGTGCCTGGGGCCCTGATTCTCCAAACCGCGATGCGGATGCTCCAGGCCAGGGAATTGGTGGTCTGTGATCGGGCCCTGCGGGAGGGCCTGATCGTGGACTGGATGCTGCGCAACGACCTGCTCGGCGATCGTTTTGCTTTTCAGAGCACGATTCGCGAGCGCACGGTGCGGTATCTGGCCCGCAACTATGGAGTGGACCAGGAGCGGGCTGACCGGGTGGCGGCCCAAGCCCTGTCGTTCTACGACCAAACCCGTGGTTGGTTGCACCATGACCAAGGTAGGGGACGTTTGTTGCTGTGGGCGGCGGCCCAGCTACACGACTGCGGCAAATATGTGAATGTGGGGGCATATCACAAGCACACTTGGTACCTGATTCGGCACGGTGAATTGCTTGGTTACTCGGAGCTCGAACACTTAATGGTTGCGGCTATTGCCCGCTACCACCGGCGAAGTCTGCCAAAGAAGCGGCATGAATCCTGGCAATTGATTGAGGGCCGTGAGGAGCGCCGCACCGTGACGTCTCTGGCTTTATTTTTGCGATTGGCTGTGGCGCTGGATCGGCGTCCCGAGGCGGCGATTGAACGGTTCGCCGTCCGTCAGGAGGGCTCTGGTGTTTTGGTGGTCACCCTGGAGCCCCGGCTTGGACCAGACGGCATCCTGGCCGACCTGAGCCTGGAACGCTGGAGCCTGCTTGCCTGTGCCCCTGTGGTGCTGGAGGTCACGGGGCTGCAGCTGCAGGTGCCGGGGGCTGAGGCTTAGGAGCTGGGCTTGGGGAGTCAGTTGTTGTTCCGGTTGGTGCTGTAATCGGGTCGGCCGTGGGGGAAGCACTGGGCGAAGCCGGGACTGTTGGCTTGAAACGGTGCCAACTCAGGTCATCGACCGGGCCAAGCGGGCGGGCGGTTGCATCGCCAACGGAGGCAAGCACTGCATAGGGGCGACCAGCCAGAACCTCAAGCCCTTGGCCTAGGGGAAAGGTTTGCTCGCCCGTCAAGGTGCCCTCAAAAATCACCTTGCCATCGATTTGGCGCACTTGGATCCAACTGGGCTCGGTGGCTTTCAGTCGCAACTTTGACGGTGCTGCTGCTGGTGGGGGCGCGGCGGCGCTGGCAGCGACGGGGGCCTTGGGGCGGCTGGGGGGAGTGACCGGCCGGTTTGCATCGGCTGCGGCAGAGCCAGGGCGGGCTGCTCGGGAGTATTGCTGCCAGGCGTTGAAACCCAAGGCTGCGGCTAGGCCCAGGGCGCCGAGTAGCAGCGGCAGGCCCCAGAGCCAGGGGGATGGGCCCTGGCTGCGGCTGTACTGGCCAGGACCTGAAATCTCCCGACGGGGAGGCAGGGGACCGGTGGGGGAGGGCTTGCTGCGGCGTGTTGGCGCCGGTGGCAGGGAGGGACGGGGCTGGGGCCGCACCATCAAGCGGCTGCCACGAAGAGCCTGTACGGCTTCATCGATATTCAAATCAAGGGCACTGGCCACTCTTCGTGCCAGGGCGATGACAAAGACTCCTTCAGGCAAATGGGTATGGTCCCCGGTTTCAAGGGCCCTGAGCTGGGAGGCGCCGATCCGCAACCGCTCAGCCAACAGTTCTAGGTCGATGCCCCGCTGGTGCCTTGCGGCCGCAAGAGTGCTGCCAAGCTTTTGCAGTTCCGGGATCGGTTCTGTCGGGGGCAGTAACCCATCGCTTGTCGGGGTCGTTTGCTGGGGATCCGGAATGCCGCTCAAGGAAGCCACTCCATAACCATGAGCTGGATGTGGTGATCAGTATGACTGGAGCCCGTTGGCCGGGGCTATGAGACCAAAATGAGATGGGCGATACTGGATTCGAACCAGTGACCCCTTCCGTGTGAAGGAAGTGCGCTACCGCTGTGCTAATCGCCCGACTGTCTTGATCTTTAACGATCTTGGCACTTACATCATAGTTCACGGCTTGCGCCCTGGCTCGGCCGGCTCCCCCAAGGGCCGATGCTGGGGGGAATAGGCCATATCACCGTTGAAAAGCGACGCCTCCCCTCTTGCCGATTCCTCCAGCACCGACGCCGCCACCGATGTGTTGATCGTGGGCGGCGGTGTCTGTGGCACAGCCCTGTTGTTCACCCTGGCCCGCTACACCGACCTGGCCCACATAACCCTGGTGGAGCGCTACGACCAGCTGGCCCAGGTCAATTCCAAGGCCACCAGCAATAGCCAGACCATCCATTGCGGGGACATCGAGACCAACTACACCCTGGAGAAGGCGCTGCGGGTGCAACGCACCGCCGAGATGATCGGCCGCTATGGCGATCTGCTCGATCCTGGGCGTCGCGATCGCTGTGTGTTCCGCACTCCCAAGATGGTCCTGGCCGTGGGCCCGAGGGAATGTGAGCTGCTTAGGGAGCGCTTCCAGCGGTTTTCCCCGCACTTCCCGGCCATGGAGCTGCTTGAGAAGCCGCAGATAGCGGAGTGGGAACCGGAGGTGGCCCTAGTGAACGGAGATCTGCGGCCGGAGGAGTTGCTAGCCATTGGTATCCGGTTGTCACCGACGGCCGTCGATTACGAGGCCCTCTCGGAGTCGTTTGTGGAGCAGGCCAACGCAGCAGTTGCAGGCCTAAAGCGTGTCGTCGACGTAAGACTTTGCACCCGCGTCATCCAGATCGAAGCCGAGGGCGACTTTTACCGTGTGGAACTGGCTCCTGGCGCGGCGGAATGGCCCCGGACCCGGTTGCGGGCCCGCCATGTGGTGGTCAACGCAGGCGCCCACAGCTTGTTGTTGGCGCAGAAGATGGGATACGGGTTGGAGTATTCGTGCTTGCCGGTGGCGGGCAGCTTCTACTTCACCCCCGATTTGTTGCGTGGCAAGGTCTACACCATGCAAAACGACAAGCTGCCCTTCGCTGCTCTCCACGGCGATCCGGATGTGCGCAGCCCTGGCAAGACTCGTTTTGGCCCAACGGCCCTGCTGTTGCCATTGTTGGAGCGCTACCGTCCCGCCTCGTTCTGGGAATTTCTGCGGGTGCTGCGGTTCGATGGGGCGGTGTTGGCGGTGTTGTGGCAACTGTTTGGCGATGCTGATATCCGCAGCTACATCCTTCGCAACTTGTTGTTTGAGGTGCCCTGGCTGCGGCGGCGCCTGTTCCTGGCTGATGCCCGCAAGATCGTGCCGGCCCTGCAACTCGACGACTTGCGTTTTGCGGCGGGCTATGGCGGGGTGAGGCCTCAACTTATCGATCGTCAAAACCGCCGGCTGATGCTTGGCGAGGTGAGTATCCCCGCCCGGCCCGGGCTCAGCTTCAACGTGACGCCCTCGCCGGGCGGCACCTGCTGTCTGGGCAATGCCGAGCGGGACGCTTTGGCGATCAGGGACCACCTCGGTTGCCACTTCGACCACGCCCGCCTAGTGCGGGAGCTGGTGGGGGAAGAGGCCCGGTGCATCGAGGCACCATCGGCCGCCTAGGGAGGCCTCGACGCGTCCGAAATCCCTGATTAGCTTGGCTACGTCTTGTCCTAATGGTGTCTTCTGGCCCATTCCCCTGGTGCCCCATCGGGTCCCCACCCCGCCGATGTCTTGATCCTGGCCCTCGATCGCGGTGATGCTGCCGAGGCTCTGGCCCTGGTGGCGGCGATTCCGGCTCTGCGGCGGGTCAAGGTGGGGCTTGAGCTGTTCACGGCGGCAGGTCCCGAGGTGGTGCGCCGGCTGAGGGAGCTAGGCCTGCGGGTTTTTCTTGACCTCAAGTTTCACGACATTCCGGCCACCATGGCCGGGGCTTGCCGCGCGGCGGCCCGCTCAGGGGCTGAGCTGATCACGGTCCATGCTGCGGCCGGCAGGGAGGCCCTGCAGGCAGCCCAGGCGGCGGCGGTCCAGGGATCCGCTGAGGCAGGCCTGGGGGACTCGCCAACGCTTTTGGCGGTCACGGTGCTCACCAGTTGGGATCCAGCGCGTTTCGAGGCCGAACTGGGCTTGAGCGAATCCCTTGGGGCCCATGCCAAGCGTTTGGCAGATCTGGCGGCTGCGGCTGGCCTGGGGGGTGCCGTCTGTTCTCCCCTGGAGGTGGCGGCCCTCCGGGGCTCCCACCCCCATCCTTTTGTCTTGGTGACCCCAGGGATCAGGCCCGGTGGCGGTGCCCTGGGCGATCAACGGCGGGTGATGACCCCGGCGGCGGCCCTGGCGGCAGGTGCCAGTGCCTTGGTGATTGGCCGGCCGATTCGGGAGGCAAAGGATCCGGCAGCGGCGTTTGAGGCCTGTTGCGGCGAATTGATGGCTTCAGGGGGTGCGGCGAAGCCCTTCCCGTAATAAATGCGAGGGCTTTATGTGGTAGTGCTGTTGAAAATCAAGGCTGAAAAGACTCATCGAGCGGTAGCCGCAGGCAAAGGCAATCTCTGAGACAGAGTCACGCGGCTGGGGATTCTGCAGGCGATGATGGGCCATTTCCAGCCTCTGCTTGCGGATCCACTGGGAGGGAGTGCAGCCAAAACGGTCGCGAAAAACGTACTGCAAGGTACGGCGCGAATAGTGGCTGTGATTTTCGAGATTGGTGAGGTTAAGGGGTTCGCCCAGGTTGGCGAGGATGTAATCAATCAGTTCGTCGAAGGCGTCTCGGCCATGTTCCTGGCGCAGCCGCAGTCGGTTGTGGGGAGATTCCTGCCGTAAATCCGGGATCAACATCGCCGCCACCAGTCGGTAGATCTGGTCTTCCAGAAGCATCCGATCCAACAGGGTCTGACTGAAACCGAGTAGATCATTGCAGTTGGCCATTACCTGCCTCAGGAAAACCTGCATTGATTGGCCCGGAGCTTCAGTGGGGATCTGCCAGCCATGGGCCTGATTCATCAGCTCCTGCCACTGGGGAGGCGCCTCCCGCCAACCGCCCATAGCCATGGCGCTGCGCTTGAGGGTTTCTACTTTAATTCTAATGACCACGCAGCTCGTCAAGGTATTTTCAAAGCTCCAGCTGGCCTTTGGTGCCAACAGCAGGCAAGTGTTCTCCCTGCAGGTCCAAAGCACTCCCTTTTGGCGCACCCGTTGTTCACCGCCGTAGCCCAGGACCAGGGTGAGGTCATCGCTGGCCTGGATAAGGCCCTGGGCAGGTCCGCTGATGTAGGCAACTACTGGAAGTTCGCCGATGTGAATATTAGCAGCTTGGTAAAGCCAGGGGGATCCCCCGGGTAAAACGGCTTCGAATTCACCCACATCAAGGGCCCCCTCAAGAAGATGGCGACTAGCTTCCGGGGTTTCAATACGTTCAAGGTGGTTCAGAAAGGGATTACTTAATCCGGTCTGATCATCTTGCTGGGGAGGGTGTGCTTGCTCTCTAGTGTTGGCAGCTGTCTCGGTGTTTGACCAGTACATTGGTTGTCTCCAGTTAAATGACTTGTTGGGTATTGGAGATTTGACATTTGCGTTTGGCTGACTATCGAGTGGCGTTGAAACTTTAGAATTAGTCATAATATTTGATCCAGAGAAGGTGATTTAACTTCGATGTTGCATCAACATGATTGTAGATAAATTAGGCTCCACCCCTTGAACTCCACTTGTCAAGCGTAATGCAGATTTTCAATTCCCCTTACGGAATACACATAAATTCAGGTTTCAGTCGGCCTGGCTTTCGCTGGTATGTCACAAAGCATTTGCAGGGCGCATCATAGTGGAGTTTTGGGCACTTGCGTGGGCTCAGGTCGTCATTTTCATTGCTCTGACTTGTCATGTTGCTGACAGCCACCCCCCACCCCACCCCCAGTTTTGCTTTGCCAAAGGATGTTTTGCCGCAAGGCATTGGTGGACCAAGGCGCTGGTTGGAGCCAGGCTTTCGTTTTTTGAAGAAGATTTAAAGGCGAAACTTTGTCGCCCCTTGCCTGAACTTTAATAAATGCTGATTTGTGTTAGTTAAAATATGAATTTTAGTTTATTGGTTACGATTATTACTCCTGATCCGGGTTCGGCCTCGCTTCGTGATCCTTCCCGCTGACAGCCTTTCCAGTACATCCGAGCACTCCTCCCGCCAGTGGGCTGATGCTCGGCCCCTTAACCATGTGGTGGGGATCGGTGCTTCCGCCGGCGGCCTGGAGGCGCTCAAGGTGCTCCTGGGCCAACTCAAGCTCCAGGGGCTGATGACCTATGTGGTGGCCCAGCACCTTGCCCCTGACCATCCCAGCCTGATTGTCGAGTTGCTGCAGCGGGTCACCCCTTTGCAGGTGGTTACAGCCGTGGACGGGGATCTGTTGCGGCCTGGGGTCGTGGCTGTGGCGCCCTCCAACCGGGATGTGGCGGTAAGGGGCGACCGGCTTGTCGTCAGCGATCCACCGCCCCGTTTCGGTCCGAGCCCCAGCATTGATCGGTTGTTCGAATCGATTGCCCGGGAATGGCGCCAGCAGGGGGTGGCGGTGGTTCTCTCCGGCACCGGTTCGGATGGCGCCAGGGGGTTGGCCCAGGTGCGGGCCGCCGGTGGACTCACCTTCGCCCAATTGCCTGAAACAGCCAGATTTGATGCCATGCCCCGGGCGGCCATTTCGCTGGGCGGGGCAACGAATATACTAGAAACTGGTGCAATCGGCTTGAAGTTAAACTCAGTGGCAGAAAACACGCTTAGCTTAGACAGTGCCGGGGGGCAAGAAATGCAATCCCAAACCATTAGCGACGTCTTGGGGCATCTAAAAAAAGGCACGGGTGTTGATTTCTCTCAGTACAAGGAATCCACCTTGCGCCGGCAGTTGCAACGCCGCATGGCCATCCGCCAGGTGGCCGATCTAGAGACTTATGTGCGTCTGCTCCGGGACGATGCTGATGAAGCACCGGCGCTGCTGCACAACTTATTGGTCAACGTTACCGCTTTCTTCCGCGATCCGGAGGCCTTTGATGTCCTGGCCCAGTTGCTGAAGGACTATGGAGCCCCGTTGGCTCCCCAGGCCAAATTTCGGGTCTGGGTGCCGGGTTGTGCCACGGGCAAGGAGGTCTATACCCTGGCCATGGTGATCAGTCAGGTGCTTGGCCATCCGGCGGTGCTGGCCGATCGTCTCAAAATCTTCGGCACCGATCTTGATGAGGAAGCCTTGGCCGTGGCCCGTAGGGGTGTATTCCCCCTGTCGGAGGCCCAGGCCATTCCCGCTGATTTGCGCGGCCGCTTCCTAGACGAGGAGGCTGACCAATTCACCATCAAGGATCAACTGCGGGATTGTGTTGTCTTTGCACGCCATAACGTCAGCGAAGATCCCCCTTTCCCGCGACTCGATCTGATCTCATGTCGCAACACGCTTATCTATTTCACTCCGCCGCTCCAAGAAAGGGTTATCAGTCTTTTTCGGTTTGGCTTGCTGCCCGGCGGTTTGCTGTTTTTGGGGGAATCCGAGTCCTTGGGCCACGGCCACCAGGGCTTTGCCGTGGCCAATGCCACCCACCGCATCTATCGGCGCAGTGGCGAGATGGCCCGCCGCACCGTGGCGCCCTTGGGCTCTAATGGAAGCCGGGGGTCCGGGGCTCGGCCGTCATTGGCCCGCAATGTTGTGCAGCGCGATTCCGTACCGGAACAGCACATGATTTTGCTGGAGGCCCTCAGCCGCAGTTTCTGTGGGGACTGTCTGGTGCTGGATGACAGCCACAACCTGGTGCAGGTTATTGGCGATGTGACGCCCTATTGCGTCATGCCTGAAGGCTGGATCAGCGCCAACGCCAGTCTTTTCCTCAGGGCGGAGCTGAGGGACGAGGCCCGGGCCCTGTTATTGCTGGTGCGGGCCGATGAGGTGCCAGTTCTCAGCCCCAGCATTCGCCTTCCGGGCGAGGAGGGGAGCTTGCGCCTGGAGGTGCGACCCCTGCGGGTGGGTGCACGCCAATTCTGTGTGATTACGTTTCTGCGGGTTGCCGACACCAACCCGGACACCGGCACCGACATTGATGCAGCAGTCTTGGCCCGGGCCGGATCAGAGTCCCGGCTGGTTGATTCTTCCTTTGCCAGCCAGATCCTGCGCCTGGAAGAGCAGTTGCTCGCCAGCCAGGATTCCCTGCGCCGTTCCATGGTCGAACTGGAAGAGGCCAACGAAGAGCTCGAAGCCTCCTCCGAAGAGCTGCAGGCCTCCTCGGAAGAATTGCAATCTTCGAATGAGGAACTCGAGGCATCCAACGAAGAGTTGCAGGCCACCAATGAGGAACTGGGAACCCTTAATCAGCAGCTGCGTTCCCGTAGCGACGAACTACAGCTGCTCAACAACGATTTAGAAAATATCCAGAGTTCGTTGAGTCAGGGCATGGTGATTATTGATTTGAAGATGTGTATCACCCGCTTCACTCCCCTGGCGGTGCGGGTGTTTGCCCTGGTGGATTCCGACATCGGTCAGCCCCTGCTCTCGGTGCCCACCACCCTCAAGCTCAACGGGCTGCGGCAGGCGATTGTCGAGGTGCTTGCTGGCGTGCCAAGACGGAATATTGAAGCAAGTAGTGAAGAAGTTGCCTATCTCCTGCAGGTTTTGCCCTATCTGGACCGAGATAAGCGGCCCATGGGCGCCATCATCACCCTCACGGACTTGGGCGAGCTTGTGGCCCTGCGGCGCACCGCGGAAGCGGCCCTCGCGGATTTCACCCGCCTCACCGACTCCCTGGAGCAGGCGGTGTGGAAGCGTAACGGCAATTTTGATCGCTTGCTATATGTCAGCGCCCCCATCCAGATGCTCACGGGTTGGACCCCTGCGGAACTCCGCAGCCAGCCTTCCCTGCTAGAGGAGGCGATTGATTCTGCCGATCGCCCTCGGGTGGCCGCCAGCCGTACTAAAGACGGCACTGGCTGGTCGGTGACCTACCGGCTCTGCACCCGCGATGGCCGTCGCATCCAGGTTGTCGAGACTGCCTCGGTGATCAAAGATGAACATGAGCATTGCGTAGTTGGCACCTTGACCGATGTCACGGAGACCACTGCCATTGCCGAGCAAGCTGCCAATCTCTCCACAATTTTTGCTTCGGTATTCGATTCCCAATGTTTTGACGTGGTTGTCCTTGACGATTCCCTCAAGGTGGTGATGGCGAATCAACGGCTCTGCGCCCGCCTGGTTCAAGACATCGGGTCCCTCGTCGGCTTGCCCTTTCAGTTGTTTCTGACCCCAGAAGCAGGGGCCGCCTTGCTGGAGTTGGCCCGCAGGCCGCCGACAGGGGTGGAGCAGACCGAAAGCCGTGATCTGCAGCTCCTGATCCCCCACGGCCAACCGCTGGCGATGCGGGCTGAAATCGCCGGCCTTTCCAGGCCTTTGGGCGCGGCGGTGATGAGACTGATTTTGGTGGAGCTGCCGCCGGCTTCCCTTAAATGAGTTCCGGGTGGGCTGGATCCCCCTTGAAGGGTCCAATCAGCCCAGCGGTGATCCAGCCGCCGTAGAAGCCGCCTGCTTGGGCCCGTACGGGTTGACCATCGACCCAGCATGCCGACATGGCGGCTGGGTAAAGGCTGAACCAGCCGGCCAGGGACGCAAAGGCTGGAGTGGGCTCGGGATAGTTCCAGACGGCTCGCGGCAGCCGGCGGCCATCCGGCAGCAGCACATCGAAATAGCTGGCCACACCTTTCCATTCGCAATAGCTGCGGCCTAGTGCCGGCACCAGCAGACTGAGATTGAAGGCCGAGGGCGGCAGGTAAAAGCAGGGTGGATGGAAGGTTTCCAGCACCCTCAGGCTGTGGAGACTTTCGGCCAGGAGGTATCCCCCCGCCTCCACCCGCACCAGCCTGGGGTCAGGCACCAAGGCCGGGGGGCGGGGATAGGCCGCCACCCGCTCCAGCCCCCCGGGCTCCTGCCAGGTTGGGAGAGAGGATTCAGCCATGCAAAAAGTGGCGCAGCCGTCTTGCTTCCACGCCGGCACGCCTTTGCAGCTCTGCGTCGCTGAGCAGGGACTCCTGGCGTTGTTGGGCTTCAATCACATCGCTTTCAGAAATAGGGAAGCCTTCGGCATGGGCCAGTTGCAGGAAGTCGCTGATCTCGAGGGGCGAGGTCTCGTCCTGCAGGCGGGCCAGCAGATCGCTTTGGCTGCGGGCGTGGGCCAGGAAGGCATCCAGCTCGGTGAGGCTCATGGCGGTGGGGTCGGCGGCGGCAGCAGTGAAGGGGAGTCAAGCACTGGGGCCGCTGCAGGGTGGGCCCCAGGGACAATGCTGGTTTCGCCTGGCATTGCCTCCAGCTTCACCGCCTGCCATGCCGCCGGATCCCAGGGGTCGAGCAGCGGTTCGAGGGCCCTGAGGGCTGGCCCATCGGCGGGCTCCAGCCAGGCCTCCTCCAGCCCGTCAGGGATGACCACGGGCATGCGGTCATGGACCCGCGCCAGCAGTTCGTTCGGCCTGGTGGTGAGCACCACGCAACTCTCGACTTCGCTGCCATCCGGCCCGATCCAGCGATCCCAAAGGCCACCCAACCAGAACACCCCCCCATCGCGGCGGCGAAACAACCAGGGTTGTTTCCAGGTTTTTCCCGTGGCTTGGTCGGTGCGGCTCTGCCATTCGTAGAAGCCGTCCGCCGGCAGCAGGGCGCGGCGGTGGCGCCAGGGCCCCCGAAAACTGGCCTTTTCCAT
>JBILDB010000052.1:0-10580 GCA_044352805.1 Cyanobium sp. | reverse complement strand
ACAGAAGATAACTTCGTACGAAGCAGCCTTCGGGACCATCTCTGGGGCTTTGGACTGGCCTCGTCTTCAACGATCGTTGGTAAAGCCAAGGCTGCTGCAAGAGGCAATAGCGGTAGAGGTGTGCGGGGCGGTGGTTGCTATGCCGACTGGGAGAAAGACATTAGGAACTGCCTGAAAGACAACCCGTCTCGTGATTTTAGGTTGACGACCTTGCTTGACCTCTATGGTCTGCCGGCTGACTTCCCCATGCGCAATCGCATTGCTTCAGATCACAGCCAAGCAGACCGATGCGATCGTCTCCAACGGGTATTGGCAGACAAAATCAACGACTGGCGATTTATTCCATATATCCAACTCCATGAGTTCGAGGCTTTGGTGATGGCTTGTCTGCCTTTTCTTGAATCATTGTACGACAATCACGAGCAGCTTAATGGCTTAGCTAGCCTACAGATTGAGGTTGCATCCTTGCAGCCTGAAGAGATCAACGATTCCATGGACACTGCTCCCAGCAAGCGGCTGCTACGCCATATCCCCGACTATCGCAAAGTTACCGATGGTCCCGATGCTATCTATTCAGCAGGGCTTGCTCTTGTGCGTAACCGCTGCCCCCGTTTTGATGCCTGGATCAAGCAACTGGAGAGCCTGAGTGAAACGAAAGTATCTATGCAACTATAATTGGATTACATCAGAATAACCTTAAGAGGCTCCCCTTCCCCTCCCCCCCCCCGCCGAACACCACCGCATCGTCGCCAAGGTGGATGTACTGATGGCCCTCTGCGGCCAGCTGGAGCAGCAGCTCAGCCAGGTCGATCAGCAGCGCCGGCGCTTGCTGGAGGCGGTGTTGGCGCCGGAGAAAACATTGGAGGCTGCTTATGCTTGAGCTCGTTTTCGCTCTGTTCAGTTTCGCGGCTCGGTCGTTCAGAATCGCAGGCACTCCAGCGACGTTCGATCCGGCCCCGCAGCTTCCCCTTGGAGATTCGTGATGCTCAACGCCCTCACCCTTCACGACTTCACAGTGTTCGCCAAGGTCGAACTGCAGTTCGGTTCCATAAATGTGATCCATGGTGAGAACGGCAGCGGCAAGACACACCTGCTCAAGCTCGCCTACAGCATCGTTTCCAGCCTGGTGGTGGCAGCCAATGAGCCGGCGGCGGAGCGCCCCACCAAAGCGATCATGGATTCACGCTTCGGATCCAAGCTCGTCGGTGTCTTCCGCCCGGATCGCGGCAAACTCGGTCGGCTGGCCCGACGCACCCAGGGCCACAAACGTGCTGACGTTCTGGCTGATTTTGGCTCTGCGGGGCAGGCTTCTTTCTCGTTTTCCACCCAAAGCGATAAGGCTGTCAAGACAGATGACCTCCCGTCGGCCTGGTTGCCGCATGGGCCGGTGTTTCTGCCCACACGAGAATTGCTGTCCGTCTATCCCGGCTTCGTAAGCCTCTATGAAACCCAGGCGATTCCCTTTGATGAAATCTGGCGCGACACCTGTGTGCTGTTGGGCTCGCCCATTGCCAGGGGCGCCAGGAAACGGGAAATCGCCGATTTGTTGGCACCACTGGAGGAGTCCCTGGGCAGCAAGGCACTGCTGGAGGGAGATCGCTTCTTCATTCAGATGGCCGAGCCGAGCATCAAGGTGGAGGCCGATCTTGTGGCTGAGGGCTATCGCAAGCTCACCATGGTGGCCAGGCTCATTGCCAATGGCAGCCTGGATGCCAATACGATGTTGTTCTGGGATGAACCTGAAGCCAACCTCAACCCACGGCTGATCCGGCGTCTAGCGCCCTTGTTGCTGGATCTGGCCGATGCAGGCGTGCAAGTATTTATTGCCACCCATAGTCTTTTCTTGATGCGTGCCCTTGAGTTAGAGCGCCATCACCGCAGCAGTCTCAAGGCCGTGTTCATTGGACTAAAGGCAACGGCTGAGGGAGTGACAGTTAAACAGGGCCCCTCCCTCACCCAGTCTGGAGACATTATTGCTCTGACGGAAGACATTCAGCAGGCGGAGCAGTTGCTTGATCAGGCCATGGGAGTGGCGCCATGACCAGCATTTCTGTTGAGCAGTTGACTTTTACGTTTGAACCATCTGTAGTTCCCTTTCAATACGAAAAAGATGCTGTCTGCGTAGCCGGATGGCCACAAGGTTCCAAGGTTGTAGATGTTGTTGCCCATGATCTACCTGTACCCGCTTCGCTCACATGGCTGATTGAAGCCAAGGACTATCGGGTGATCACCAATCCTCCCAAACCTACCAATCTCGCCGGTTTGGCCGCCACCGTTGAGGCGAAGGTGCGCGATTCGCTCGCTGCTTTGTCGGTGGTTGGAGCTCAGTCTACCAATGCAGCTGCCAAAGCTCATGCCTTGGTCGCCAGTGCTGCTCCGGCATTGCGCGTTGTTCTCCATCTCGAACCCCACCCAGCTGCAGGCCTTCATGCGGCTCTGACGCCGGCCAGCTGGATCGCCAACGTGTTGCTGCAGCTGAGAATCAATCTGGTGGATATTGATCCCAATCCTCTGGTTCTTAATATCACTCGCACGCATGCGGCCAATGTTCCCTGGTCTGTTTCCTGATCTATCGCCATGTTGATGGTGTAATTCGGTCCTGCCCCGTTCTGGCTGGCATGAGAAGCTTGCTAAAGCACCCGTTGATGAATGCTGGCTTGTGGGTCCGCAGCAAGGCCTGGGAAAGAGAACATTTAAACAACTTTATCCCTTACATGATCATGAATCTCTGACACGTCTATCATCAACCTAGATGCTTGATATCATTAAAAAGAATCTACCGGAGTGGTTCTTTGTCCACACTGTTCCGACTCGGCCTTGCTAGCTCCTTAACCGCCTCAGTTGTTCTGCTTGCCACGGCCGACCAAGCCAAGGCGAGCGGAACGTATGACTTCACGCTGCCACCTCTGAAGTCAGGATGTTTGATTTCTCCAACTCACCCAGACTGCTATGCCGACCAAAATGTGATTCGAGCTTCAGGCTTTAGTCACGATGATGGTACAGATGCTCCGCGTCTCATTCCTGTTGGCTCCGTGCCACCACTGCTGCAAAAACCTGCGGACAACCCCCTGGGCAATACTCTTTGGCAACGATTAAAAAATATCTTGGCAAGCACTCCCGCGCCATTGCATATAATTGATCAGTCAAAGTCAAAATCGTCCATTGGTACAATGTTTGGGCGCGAGATTTATGTCGATCAGGATTTTAACCAGTGGACGCAGTTCTCTGGAGACTGGTTCGTCCTGATGTCTAACCAGTTCAATCGGAATAATCCCAGGAAGAAGGCCTTATGGTGCGGGGATCTTATCACTTGTGATGGATTTAGGAATTATGCAAGTGCTGCCAACAAGGGATCAAGCCCTCTCTTTTTTGCTCCTGTACTTGCCGAGCTCGCGCCGCAACCGCTCAAGGACGAGTTTAATCTGGGGGATTGGTTGCGCTCCAGGCCTGCGGAATTTGATTTGACCAAACCAGAAACTGTGCATGCACGAGCCAACTTTCTTGTTGGTGGTCGTGGCATCGGCAGTTTTTCAGGCGCCCCAGACCAGGCGGCCTGGAATCATGTGGCCTACGTTTGGGTAGACCCGGATCAATTGTTCAGGCCAGCACAGAATCCTGATATCACCATCGCTGAAATTGCAACGGTGGCCAATCACTTTGATCCGGTTCAATCTCCACCCAGCATCGAATGGTGCATCAGAGGTTTGGTTAGTACCGCCCCGTCTCCATCCTCCTGTCCTATGGCCGAGCCGGCGCTTGGTCAAGGAACTCTTTTCAATGACTTCGATAACTACTATTTAAGTTATTTTGAGTCTGGGTCAAATCAATCTCGCAGTGATTATTTCCCATTTCCTTTTACAGGTCTTGGAGTTACATACGATCCGTATTATCAAGCCCTTCTGGAAGCCTCTGCAACAGAAACCGAGCTCGCGCTTGTGTTGCCTAAGCTGATTGGTACCAGTGAATTCATTTATGCACTTCCCACCAGAGATGCGGCGGACACCACTCCGATGTATGTGGATCGGGTGTTCCCCATCATGAGTTTGGTTTCCGTGCCAGGCCCGCTGCCAATCCTCGGTGCCTTCGCCAGCTTCGCCTTCTCGCGCCGGCTCCGCCACCGCATCCGCCGTGGTTCAGCTAGTCGCTGATTAGGCGGCAACCCCTAACCCCCCGCCTGTTTGGGCCGGAAGCCAGCCTCTGTCAGGGCTGCCAGAGCCACCGCCACCTGATCGCCCTGCAGTTCAATCACCCCGTCCTTGAGGGTGCCGCCGGTGCCTGCTTTGGCCTTGAGGGTTTTGAGCAGGGCCTTGGCTTCAGCCTCAGGCACCTCCATTCCGGTGATGGCCGTCACCAGCTTGCCGCCCTTGCCCGCCTTGGTGCGCTGCACCCGCACCCGCTGCTGGGTCTTCGCCGGTGCTGCGGCCCCGGGCCCGGCGGGGCGTTGCAGGCTCTCCGCCGAGCTGAATTCCTGCCAGCCGCCTTTGGCCATCGACTTGGGGAGGCAAGAACAGCAGGGTCAGTTTATTGCTGCACGGGCAGGGGCACCGGGCCCAAGGTGCGGCTGCCGGTGCGTATCGAGCAACGGCCATCGCCGCTGCCAGCACCGGGGTAAAGGCCATGCTGCTGCTCAAACGTGGTGACTGCGGCCAACACCCATTGCTCACACAGGGCGGCCGGATCCAGGCACCGGGCGGCGGCGGCGCTCTCCACCCGCTCGCGCAGGTTGTCGCTGAGCCAGGTGCCATTGGCAGGGGTCAGGGTTGGGTTGGCCGACATCGCCAAAGATCAAAATCTCGAACAGTTCTACGCCAGCTTGGGGCGATTGCACTGTCCATCCAGGCGGGTGGCGACTCAGCCAATCCAGTGGCCCTGGGCGAAGCGCACGCTGTAAATAACGCTCAGCAGGCTGCCAAAACCCAGCACAAATCCCAGCCAGCGGGGGTGGGCGCTGAACCAGGCCCCGTAGAGCATCAGCAGCGGCACCGTCGCAAAGACATGGCGCTCCAGGCTGATGGTGTTCTGCTTGAGCAGGTAGGCCATCACGCTGGTGACCCCAAACAGCCACAGCTCCAGGGGCAGGCGGCCGTAGCCCCAGACCAGCAACGGCAGGCAACCGAGGCTGAACAGTAGGCAGAGGGCCGGCATGCCCCCCAGCAACCAATAGCCCACAAACGCCAGCACCGAGAGGGCAAAGCTGGCCGTGGGCCAGCGCCGCCCCGGACCCCAGGCCAGGCCTGCCCCCAGCAGGATCGCCGCCATAGCGGCGGGGTGGGCCAGGTCCACCAACGCGCCGGCCTCGGTGTTGAGGGGGCCCAGCAGGGCCTGGGAGAGCTGGCGGCGCCAGAAAGGCAAGCCCGCCAGGTTGAAGCCTGGCGTCACTTCCCAGGCCTTTTGGGCATGCAAAAAGGCCAATGCATCGCCCTGCCCTTGCAGGCCGATGGCCATCACCACCGCCAGCCCGGCCAGGGTCAACAGGACCGCCACCAGGCCCGCCCGCCAGCGCCGCTGGCGCCAGAAGCCCACCCCAATCGAGGCCACCAGCACCACCCCGGTGGGGCGGGTGGCCGCCGCCAGCCCACCCCAAAGTCCTGCGGCGAGGCCGCCCCGGCCCCCGCCCAGCAGCCCTTCCGGCCCCGTGGGACGGCGCACCAAGGCCGCAAGCGTCAGGGATGTGAACAGCAAATAAAAGGATTCGGTATAGGGAATCGCAAAAAAGATTGCCATCGGGTTCAGGCAGCTCAGCAGCACCACGTTCCTGGCGATGGCAGCTCCCAGCCAGCGCTCACTGAGCCGGTACAACACCAGCAGGGCCCCCAGAAAGGCGACGTTCACCAACAGCAGGGCCACCAGCACGGGGGGGATGGGCACCAGGGCGGCAACCGCTTTGATGGTGTAGGGAAACAGGGGGAAGAAGGCAAATTCATCTCCCCCATAGCCCTGTGCCGCGATCCTGAGGTAGTGGGCCCCATCCCACTGCCCCAGGCGCTCCGCCAGCTCCGCTGCCGTGCGGGGCCGCAGGGCCAGCGCCAGGGTGAGGAAAAACAGTAGACGACTGCCGAGCCAGCTCCAAAACACAAGCGTCGACCCGGGCGGCAGTCCGGCCCAAGCTCCCATGATCCGCCGGCGTGCTGGAGGGGCGGCTGATCCCATTGCAGGGCCCTGGCTATGGCAGTCATTCACGCACGCCAGGGCGCCAGGGGCGGGGTGTCTGGCCGCTGGCCAGCCCCGCTGCCTACGCTGCAACCATCTTGTTTGCCCCGCCGCCGGTGACCAGCACCTTCCCCCAAGCGAGCACAGCTGCCGGCGCTGGCGCCCTGCTCCCCGATGCGGCCGCCCTCCAGGTTTCGGTTCGCCCCAACCCCTTGGGCCGTTTTGGGCCTTACGGCGGCCAGTACGTGCCCGAAACCCTGATGCCGGCCCTGGCCGAGCTGGAGGTGGCCGCCGCCCAGGCCTGGGCCGATCCGGCTTTCACCAGCCGCCTCGACCACCTGCTGCGCACCTATGTGGGCCGGCCCAGTCCGCTCTATGAGGCCGAACGGCTCAGCGAGCACTACCGCCGTCCCGAAGGTGGCCCCCGCATCTGGCTGAAGCGCGAAGACCTCAACCACACCGGCGCCCATAAGATCAACAACGCCCTGGGCCAGGGCCTGCTGGCCCTGCGCATGGGCAAGAAGCGCATCATTGCCGAAACCGGCGCCGGCCAGCATGGCGTCGCCACCGCCACGGTCTGCGCCCGCTTCGGGTTGGAGTGCGTCATCTATATGGGCGCCGAGGACATGCGCCGCCAGGCCCTCAATGTCTTCCGCATGCGGCTGCTGGGGGCCACCGTCCAGCCCGTGACGGCAGGCACCGCCACCCTCAAGGACGCCACCAGCGAGGCGATCCGCGATTGGGTCACCAACGTCGAGACCACCCACTACATCCTGGGCTCGGTGGCCGGGCCCCACCCCTACCCGATGCTGGTGCGCGATTTCCACGCCGTCATCGGCAAGGAGGCCAAACAGCAGTGCCAGGAGGCCTTCGGCCGCCTGCCCGATGTGCTGGTGGCCTGTGTCGGTGGCGGCTCCAACGCCATGGGCCTGTTCCATGCCTTTGTGGAAGACACCTCCGTGCGCCTGATCGGTGTCGAGGCCGCCGGCGAGGGGGTGGCCAGCGGCCGCCATGCCGCCACGATCACCGAGGGCCGGGTGGGAGTTCTCCACGGCGCCATGAGTTTGCTGCTTCAGGACGATGAGGGCCAGGTGCAGGAGGCCCATTCGATCAGTGCCGGTCTTGATTATCCCGGCGTCGGTCCCGAACACAGCTATCTCAAGTCCGTTAACCGGGCCGAGTACGCCGCCGTCACCGACGCCGAGGCCCTGGAAGCCCTGCAGCGTTTGTGCCGTCTCGAAGGCATCATTCCCGCCCTGGAGACGGCCCATGCCTTCGCCTGGCTCGAGAAGCTCTGCCCCACCCTGCCGCCAGGCACCGAGGTGGTCTTGAACCTCTCTGGCCGCGGCGATAAGGATGTCAATACGGTTGCCGACAAGCTGGGCGATCGCATGGGGGGGTGAGATTGGGCTTTTCCGCCGCCCCGCTCCAGGCGAATGCTTTCAGAGTGGGGCCTCCTCCCACTGAAACCGCGGCAGCTTGCTGAGGGTCTCCTGCATGCTGCGTGCCCAGATCTCCATCGAGCGAGTCACCTGGCTGTGGTCCTTATCCAGCTTGAGGCGGCGGGAAACCCGCAGCTCATCGGCAGGCACCAGGGCGATCTCGAATGGCGGACCCACGGTGAGATTGGAGCGGCGCGTAACAATCTGCGACACCAGGCAGAGGCGTGCCGCATCCTCGAGCGACAGGCGCGAGTGGCCCACGTAATCGAGGGGTGGCTTGCCATATTTGCTTTCGCCGATCTGCAGGAAGGGGGTTTCCGGCGTGGCCATGATCGCGTTGCCCTGCGGATAGATCAGGTAGAGGCCATGGGGTTGGCCGGCGATCTGGCCCCCCAGGATGAAGCTGGCTTCGCCGCTGGCGCCAGCCTGCCGCAGGGGTGTGGAGAAGGTCCGCTGCACTGCCACGCTGATGCGGCCCACGTAGTCGGCCGCCTCGAACAGATAGCGGGCCGTGAACAGATCATGGCCCTCGTCCGCTGGGCCGGCAGGCGGAGGCTCCGCAGATCGGGCCGGAGCGACGGGGCCGTTGCTCCCATCGCTCACCACCGAGGCGGTCGCGGCGGCGTCATCGAGGTCCAGATCCCGGCGGATCCGGTTCAGCACCGCCTGGGTGGTGCCGAGGTTGCCCGCCGCCATCAGTACGAACAGCCGATCTGGGGCGGGCTGGAACACATGGAGCTTGCTGTAGCTGGAGATGTAATCCACCCCCGCATTAGTGCGGCTGTCGGATACGAACACCAAGCCGCTCTCGAGCAGGAAGCCAACGCAATAGGTCATGCCTTTCGCCTTCAGCTCAACAGCCGTTGCAAGATGTTGGCCACCGATTGCACCGCTGCCCTGGCGGTGGCGTAGGCCATGCGCATCGGCCCCACCAGGGCGACCTGGCCCCGGGCCCCATCGGCGGCGCAATAAACCGCCTGCACCACGGCGCATTCACCGAGGGCACCGTGGGGATGTTCGCTGCCGATCCAGATTGATTCCTGCGGTTGCTTGCGGCAAGGTTGCAACACCGCTTCAGGGTGGTTTTCCACCAGTTGCACCAGGGGTAACAGGCTGGCGGTACGGCTGAATTCCGGTTGGGATAGCAGTCCCCCCAGGCCTACCGCCACCAGGCCGTCGAGCTCGTGCGGTGCCTTGCCGTGGCTTTCGAGCGCCTGGCGCAAGGGGTCTCCGCAGCGTTGCAGCTCCCGCGGCAGTTGCTTCCAGGCGATCCGTCCCTCAGGTTGGCGCCGCAGTTGGTCATTGGTCCAGCGCTCCAGAATCGCCAGATCATCAGGGCCAACGGCAGGGAGCCGCAGGTTGAGGCTGGTGGTCAGGGTGGCCCCCTGCACGAGGAACACCATGAGCCGATCGGCGTTCGGCACCAGACGGATCTCCAGCAGGGTGGGCGCAGGGCCCTGGGGTCGACTGATCAGACTCAGCAAGCCAGTTAGGTCGGCCAGACGCCGGGCCAGATGCAGCATCAGGTCGTCGAAGGCTGCCCACTGCAGGCTCACCCCCAGCAGTTCGCTTTCCAGTTGGCGGGCCGTTGCCCCAGGTTGGGGCAACAACTTATCAACGTAGTGGCGGTAGCCCAGTTGGCTCGGGATACGGCCCGCTGATGTGTGGGGTTGGGTCAGCAGCCCTCGCTGCTCCAGGGCTCCCATGGCCGAACGCACGGTGGCCGGACTGGCTGCAAAGCCGAAGCGGCGCACCAGGGTATGGCTGCCTACGGGTTCGACAGTATCGACGTAATGCCGCACTGTTGCTTGCAGCACCTCCTGTTGACGGCGCGGCAGGCTCTCCAATCGGGCAGTTTGGCTACTGCTTGGATCGTAGGGGCTCGGACCTCATCCTGGGGCGCTCTGTCAGGGCCGATTGGCGAGCTAGTAGCGCGGCACTGAGGGATCCACCTCCACACTCCAGGCGTCGATTCCTCCCACCAGGTTCCAGACCTCCCGAAAGCCCCGCTCCTGCAACAGCCAGCAACCGAAATGCCAGCTGCGCACTCCCGCATGGCACAGAACAGCCACGGGCCGTTGGGCGTCCAGCAGGGTGTCGATCCCCCCCAGCCACTCTTGCGAGCGGCTTAGGGGCAGGTGAATCACGGCATGGGCCACTTGGGCGAGCACCAGTTCCTCGTCCTCGCGCACGTCCACCAGTTGCAGGTCCTCCCCCGCTAGCAGGCGTTGTTGCAGCACCCTGGCTTGGAGGACCTTGGGCGTTGGCAGGGTGCTGGCGGGGACTGGCGCGGAATCCATGCTGGCTGGGAAGAGGGTGGCGGAAGATGGGCCCATGTCTTCGGATGGGACCTTATGAAGGGCCGGGCGTTCCTGGCGGTGCTGCTGACGGGGATTCTTCTCCTGCTCAGTCTGGCCGCGGCGGGATGGTGGCTGGTGTGGCAGCGCAGTCCCCTGCGGCTTCAGCACCAAGCCCTGGCCTTGCCTCGCGCCGCCCGTTTCGTGCCCCGGCAGGCCCCGTTCAGCTTGTACTTGATGACCGATGCCGAGGAGCCTGTGGCCTACGCCCGGGCCCTGGCCCCGCCGCGTCAGCGGCGGGGTGCCGGTGACGCGCTGGCCCGGTTGCGCGATGGTGCTTTCGCGGCCGCAGGACTCGACTATCAGGGGGAACTGGCCAGCTGGCTGGCACCGGAAATATCCATGGCCCTGCTGGATACCGATGCGGCGACCTCCGGGCCCGGCTGGCTGCTGGCCCTGCGCAGCCGCGACCCCGATGGGGCCCGGCACTTTGTGCAGCGTTTCTGGCAAACCCGCAGCCTGGCGGGCACCGATCTGCAGGTCACGAGTTATCGGGGCATGGGGGTTATCAGCGGTCGCGGGGCCCTGCGCGGTCAGGTGGCGATGCCCTTGGCCACGGCTTTGGTGGATGACGACCTGCTGTTGATCGCCTCGGGACGCGGGGTGCTCGAAGAGGCCCTTGACGTCTCTC
>JBILDB010000317.1:0-3258 GCA_044352805.1 Cyanobium sp. | reverse complement strand
GACCTGGGCAAATACCGCAAATCAGCCAAGGCCGACAGCAATCCTTTCACCCCGGCGATCAACCTCTATTTCGCCCTGGAGGCTGCCCTGGACATAATGCAGAAGGAAGGATTGGCGGCGATATTTGCCCGCCATGAACGCCACCGTCGGGCCACCAGCGCCGCCATGCAGGCGATCGGTCTGCCCCTCTATGCCGCCGCGGGCCATGGCAGCCCGGCGATCACCGCCGTGGCGCCGCAAGGCATCGACGCCGAGACCCTGCGCAAGGAGGTCAAAAACCGCTTCGACATCCTGCTGGCCGGCGGCCAGGATCACCTCAAGGGCCACGTCTTCCGCATCGGCCACCTCGGCTTCGTCTGCGACCGCGACATCCTCACGGCCGTAGCTGCCATTGAGGCCACCCTCCAGGACCTGGGCCTGGGCACGGTGGCCACCGGCGCCGGCGTCGCCGCTGCCGCCAAGGAGCTGGCGGCGGGCTGACGGGACGGCGGGATCGCTTGGGGCGGGGTTGGTTCCGTCCCGGGCGGAAGTCAGGTCCTGGACTGGCGGGGGCTGGGAGTCGGGCCCCCGCCAGTCCAGGTCGGAGCCGCAGGGCTTGCTAAAGTAGATTAGCAACAGAAAATCGAGCCCAATCAGGCAATTCTGTCTACTTTGCGGGTGTAATTCAGTGGTAGAATGTCAGCTTCCCAAGCTGAACGTCGCCGGTTCGAGCCCGGTCACCCGCTTTCAGTCCTGGCTTTGCAGATACATCAAAAAGCCAATTAGGCATTCTATTTTCGGGTCGGTCAGTAGCTGACAAACCGTGCCAAGCCGTAGGATCTAATATATAAAAAGGCTCCGACCCGTGACCGGGAGGAGGCGATCCAGCCCCGGTCGCGGAGTTTGTGGAGCAGCGGCTGCGGCAAAGGGCGGTTGTGCTGTCTCAACCCCGCCTAACCTGAACCCCAGCCCCCACCGGGGAGATGAGCCTCGCCCCCCCTGCTCCCGCCGCCCCCCAGGCTCCAGCCACCGGTCTGGAGCCCCTGCTGCTGCCGCCGGGCCTGAAGCTCAGCCCGGAGCAGTTCGCCCTGGTGTGCGAGGCGAACCCCGAGGCGGTGCTGGAACTCACGGCCGCTGGCCAGGTGATAGCGATGACCCCCACCGGAGGCGAGACAGGGCGCCGCAACACCCGCCTGCTGTTTCGGTTGCAGGCCTGGGCGGAGCGTCGAGGAGGCTGGGAGGTGTTCGACAGCTCCACCGGCTTCCGCCTCCCCGATGGCTCCGTGCTCAGCCCCGATGCGGCCGTGGTGCGGCTGGAGCGCTGGCAGGCGCTCTCGCCCGAACAACGCCGCGGCTTCCCGCCCTTGTGCCCCGACCTGGTGGTGGAGCTGGTGAGCTCCTGCGTAGCCGCAGGCTTCTCCGAAGGAGTTGAAGGCCCCCGCGGCAGCGAAGCTCTGAGGCGCAAGATGGCTGCCTATCTCGCCAACGGCGCCCGACTGGGCTGGCTGCTGTTTCCGCAGCAGCGGTCTGTTGAGATCTGGCAGCCGGGGGCTGATCCTGCGGCGCCGGTGGCGATGGAGCGGATCGAGGCGGCCGAGGCGCTGGAGGGGGGCGAACTGTTGCCGGGGCTGCGGCTGGAGCTGGCGGAGATCTGGGAGGGCTAGAACTTCCGTGCCAACCTGCCTGAATCCCTGGGCCTGGGTTTGCCGTTGTGGTCGGCAGCGACAAGCTTTTTTATTGGCTCTTCCAGCAGCAACCCGATCGCATCCTGCCGCTGCTGCCCGATCTGCCCGCGGATGCGAGCGGGTACAGGTTTTCGGCCCCTGTGTAGAAAGAGCGGGAATATCGCCTCGATGGGCTGTTCCTACCGCCGCCAGAGCTGCCTGAGCTGCCTGCCCTGATCCTGGAGGCCCAGATGGCCGCCGCCGCTGGCTTCCTGCGGCGCCTCTACGCCGAAACCGCCCGGCTGCTGCAGCAGGAGCCGGGTATCGAGCGCTGGCGGGTGGTGGTGCTCTGCCCCTCCCGCGAGCTGCACTTCGGCGATCCAGCCCCGGTGGCGGAGTTCGTGGAGCAGCGGGTGCAGTGGATTGAGCTGCTGAGCGCCGCCGCCAACCCCACCGCCCCGGCCTTGGTGCAGAGATCGATGACGTGATCGCTTCTATCCTAATTGCACGCTTTAACGGCCGATCAATCCAGGAGCTCTGCGCCATGGGCGGCATCACCCTCGACGATTTCACTCAGAGCGTGGCCTACCGCGAGATCTTTGGGCGAGGAGAAGCCAAGGTCACCCTGCGCCTGCTGAGCCGCCGCTGCGGCCCCCTGAGCGCGGAGCAGGAAAGCGTGATCCGCAGCCTGCCGCTGGAGAGGCTGGAGGCCCTGGCCGAAGCCCTGCTCGATTTTGAGGGCATGGCCGATCTCCACGCCTGGCTGGCGGCCAACGCCTGAACAGGCCGGCAGCTTGGGATCAGAAGACTGAAGGCCCGGCCATGGCCCTGGCTAACTCCCCCTGCTGGTCCAGCGGCTGATGGCGCGGCGGGCATGCGCTTGGGCCTTGCGGCGCCCAGGGCGCTTTCAGGGGCAAAACATCTCAGCAAAAATCTCAGGCGGGGCCTTGATGATGATGGGGGGTTCGATGCCCGCCGCCAGCTTTTTAGTGGCGTATTGCCAGAAAGTCCTACCCTGGACGGCAGCGGCGTTTTTACACGTTGCCCTGCAGCCAGGCATAGAAATTCTCGAGTTTCCCACCACCTGAAAAACCAGGTCGCATGAGACCATCTTCCAGCCAGATCGATCAGCTCCGGGGGGTACTCGCAGACCGACAGATGGTTGTGGTGGTGGGATCGGGTGTTTCGGTTGCGGCTTGCGGCAACCAGGAAGTGGATGGGCACAAGGTGGCCACCTGGAGCGGGCTGCTGGAGCATGGGGTGGATCGGCTGATCGCAATCGGCGCGGCGGATGAGGATGGGGAGGGGGTTCTGCTGCGCGGTTTGATCCGCAGCGGCAAGCCCGATTTGATGGTTAACGCAGCGGAAACGATCACGGCCCGCTTGCAAGGGCGTAGCGAGGGTACCTTCCGCGGCTGGTTAGAGAAAACGATCGGCGCATTACTGCTTCAAGATACAACTCTTTTGCAGCAAATAGCCACCTTGCCGGGATTGGTAGCCACTCTGAATTACGACCATCTACTCGAAGAAGTGACCGGACGCTCCGCCATCACCTGGCAGGAGGCCAACGCGGTGCAGGAGGCCCTGCGTGGCAGCAGGGAGGCCATTCTTCATC
>JBILDB010000316.1:0-3264 GCA_044352805.1 Cyanobium sp. | reverse complement strand
CTTCGGGGTTGTGATGATCGGCAGCGATCAGTTCACCGGGCAACTCCACTCCAAGGCCCTGCAGCAGTGAGCCCAGCAGCGATGTGCCGCTGCGGTGCATGCCCACCACCAGGATCAGGGGAGCAGCGTGGGCCAAGAGTGAAAGAGCGTTTAAACAACAATCCTAGGGGACCGTCCCTCAAATAAGTTCTAGTAGCAGGCGTGCTTACTCTTGGAGTCGTTACAAGCCTGTTGGTCGTCCCATCATTCCTCTTGTCCTCAACGATGAGCGGATATACCAGCTCCAAAGAATCGCAAAATCCAGGTCAATTCCTCACTCTCTGGTGCTTTGAGAACAAAACGTTCTAGCTTGCGGGGCCAGGCAACAGAACTCATCGGGCCACCGCGCTTTCTCCATAGGAAACTCACATCGCTCCTCGGCGGGAGGTGCCGCCAATGTTGGACAGTTGCAAACACTGGGACGCCTCAGCTACGTTATTGATCTGAATACAATTGCCATCAAGAGTCGCTTATGGGTGGGCGGTTACCTGATTTTCTCGGTGTCGGGGTACAGAAGGGAGGTACTACCACACTCCAGAAGCTGCTTGAACAGCATCCTGGGGCATTTCTGCCGGCGGCTAAAGAATTGCACTATTTTAGCCTTCACTACCCCCGTGGTGAAAGCTGGTACCGCCAGCAGTTCGCAGCCGCATCCCCTGCGCAGCGCAGCGGTGAAATCACTCCCTACTATCTTTTTCATCCCGAAGCTTCTGCACGCATCCAATCTCTGCTGCCCTGGGCCCGCCTGGTGGTGCTGCTGCGAGATCCAGTGCAAAGAACTCTGTCGCAGTATTTTCACTCTCGGCGACTGGAGCTGGAGTCGCTGGAGCTGGAGCAGGCCCTAGCGGCCGAGCCGCAGCGGTTGGCAGGCGCTGCGGCGCTACTGGCCGAAGCGGATGGGCTCCACCGCAGCCATCAGGAGCACAGCTATGTGGCCCGTAGCCGCTATGAGGAGCAACTGCGACGACTCGAAACCCTCTTTCCCGCTGAGCAGCTGCTGGTATTACGCAGCGAGGATCTCTTCGAGCATCCCGAAGCTAGCTGGCGGCAGCTGCTGGCCTTTCTGAACCTCGAACCGATCTCTCTGCCGCCGCTGGACAATCCCGCCAATGCGGGCCAGGGAGAAGCGGCCTTTGTGCCGCCATCGGTACGCCAGCGGCTGCGACAACAACTGGAGCCCACCTATAAATGGGCGGCAAAGCGCTACGGCATTCACTGGACTTAAGCACTCGCTAACATACCAGCAGCCTCCCAGGGGAGTAGCAATCGTTATCGCGGCCGGCTGAAACCGTTCTTCGTTCTGATATCACTGCCGCTTCTGCAGGTGCCCAACCGGATGCGGCGGCTGCCTACCCACGCCCTGATGCGGAGGTTCTACAGAATGGTCTGATAACTTCTAGACTCCATCAACTGGCGGCAAAGCTCGATCAGCCGAATATCCTCCGCGTACCAATGGCGGAGGGCCTCCACCCCTGGTGGGGCGATCTGCCTCGAAAGACCAGGAGGATTGCGGTGGGCTTCCAACTCTCCTGTGGGGAGCACTACCGAAGAGGGGAGGTGCAGAAGGCGCCTCAGGATCTCAAAGTCGCGATCAAGGGATTCCTGGAAGGCAACGAACAGGATCTGGGAGCGGCGGGAGAGCAGGAAGTCCTCACCAATGAGCCATCGCTTCAGACGCCGGAAGTGACGGATGCCCTCCAGCGCCTCCCGTGCCAAGGTGTGATGAACAGCGCCAGTGTCGGCTAGAGCAAGCGCCAAGGCCTCGGGTGTGGGAAAAACTGAGAACACCTTCTGCTCAAGCTCACTCCATGGGAAGAAATAGCGGGGCCGGCCACAGCGCATTCGGCTGTAGAAGGCGCTCACAAAGCGAGAAATTGGCTCGCGCAAACTGAAGATCACCGGCTCTGCGGGACCAATCTCATCAAGGGAAATATCGTGCCCATGCAAAATCAGTTTTAGACCCGGTGGACTAATTGCCTCGGCGAGAGCGTGCTTGATCGCGGTGCCGCCGGTCTTGCCGATGTGCAGAAAGTGAACGCACTGAAGAGCGCCAGCACCGTCAGCCCAGTCGTTCGGTGCCAGTTCCATGGACCGAGTCCTAGAAAGTTGATCCTATGGCCTATGGATGGGCTAGGGGGGAAGGTCGATGCGGGTGCCATCCGCCAGAACCATCGTGCGCCGCTCGCCGCGAATCTCTAGACGTTCTCCTGCGAAGGTACTCACGACCGGTCCTGGATGCGCCGCCAGGGTCTCCAGCGGGCGTTGGCGTCTGCCCCTGCGCACCATCGCAGCCATGGACTGCAGAGCGGGAGTGAGCGGCACTGGGCGTCTGCTGCCCCAGGAGCGCCAGCGCCTGCGGCCCCCGGGAGGACTGTGGAAACAGAGGCTACGGACGGCACCCTCAAGAAAGCAACCCTTCAGCAGCAGACCCCAGTCGCCGAGCAGCTCACCATGGTCGCTCACCACGCTCACGGCCACTCGAGAGTGATCGGGGCGTCTGGCCAGGGCAGCCATCAGGAGCCCCACCTGGGTATCTAGCAAGGCCAGGTGGTCGGCATAGTCGGCGCGCAGCTCCTGCAGGGCCGTACTGGGGATCCCCTCCGGCCAGCGGGCCATGAGCCGGCTGAGCTGGCAATCCACGGGAAGGCTGTCCGCCCAGCCGGGTCGGGGATCGGGGCCGGGGATCGTGGCGGCGGGGTGAACACCACGCCAGCGGGCTGGCACATCGAAGGGCTCGTGAGGCCCCGGAAAGCTCACCCAGAGGAACCAGGGTCTGTCGGTGGGCATGGCTTGCAACTCCGCCACGGCCTCCGTACCCACCCACAAATCTGGGTAAAGCGCCTCCGGCAACACCGAGGGCTGAACCAAATGGGCGCGGCCGCCCTCGTAGCGATTGGCCAGATCCCGGCGGTAGGTCTCCAACACGCCGGCCTCACGCCAGCGATCCGTAAGCTCACACTCGATCACGGCAAGCGCCCGGGGTCCAGCGATCTCCCGGGCGCGATCGAAGCCCAACGCCCGCAGCAGGGGGATGTTGTCGCGAAGATCGATCCCCGGCTGGTCGTGGGGTGTCCAGTGGGTTTTGCCGATCAGGGCTGTGGTGTAACCAGCCTGGCTCAGGTCCCTGACGAACGATGGAGCGTTTGCGGAAATGGTGTAAGGCCTATTACTGGCCAAGCCCAACTCAAGGGGAGTAAGCCCTGTGAGCCAGCTAGCCCGGGCAGG
>JBILDB010000315.1:0-3271 GCA_044352805.1 Cyanobium sp. | reverse complement strand
TTAAGGCCGTAGGCAGAAACATCAAGGACTGACTGGGAAATCGTCAGGCTTTTGCTTGGATCCGATGCGTCATTGGCGATGAGTTGAATCCATCCCTTAGGGGCTTCTAGGCTGCTCTTATTCAACGAAATTGCACCCGCAGACATCCATAACTGTTGACCTTTCAGGAGGGCCCCCTCCAGCTGAATGGAACTTTGCTGTGTTGTGTCTTGAAAAGACACCCCCACCACGTTGACCAAACCCCATCGGCCTGGTTCACCCGCCGTGATGGTGACATCTTGGAGATCGATATGATGGCCAGTGAGCCAAACACTGCTCCCAGCATCGAGTTTGGTACCGTGACCAGGCACGGTGCTTAAATTTCCAGCCGTTGCGTTGACGAGCAGATTGCGATCGACTGTGATCTGCCCACCCTCAAACTGGATGGGGCCTTTGCCGAATAAACCTAGGCTGGAAATGTTTGCCTCAGGGCTTCCCAGTTCACCGAAATTGATATCGGGCGATTGCCGGAAGGAGCTAGCATCACCAATTTTCGTATTAAAAATATTAAATGTATTACCGCCAATTTTCATGCCTGCTGCCGTGGTTAAAAGCAAGTTATTCACATTGTTCACAATGGCACCATTTCCAACCCAAATTCCACCTGGTGATAACCAGAACAAATTAGTGGGGGATGACAAATTCAAGGGCTTATTGAGGAAGGTACCAGAGCCACTAGTTACGCCCACAATAATATTTTTAAGCCCTTGGGTGTCGAGCCTGATCTTGCTAACTCCATTTCGTGTATCAAAATAGTTGAATTTGTGCAACAAGTTCTGGCCCGATTTACTGCCTCCACTTATGGCGCAATTGCCTGAGGTGCAAGCTCCAAAAGCACTACCATTCACGCGGGTTTTCATCCCACCAGGAATTACTTGAGCTGTGGCAAAATCAGATAAATTAATAACAAAAAAACCTGAAATATGGATTGATAAGCCAAGTAACTTTAAAACTTTCATTTGCAAGAAAGATTCTTAAATTTTTTTAAGTCTATCATGTCAAGTTGAGACCAATAGCGAGAAATTGGAGACAACCAGCAACTTATTGTTAAGATTTGCAACCAAATTCGAAGCCCTCCAGGGATTGAGGTAAAAATTAGTTGTCAACCTTTGTAGTACAAATCTCATGACTCAATTCAAATTATTTAATGCGTTTCGTGCATTTTTTGCTACATGCTCTTTATTCATTATAGTATTTTTTACTCCTCTAGCTGCAACAGCCTGCACAACTGACCGCGATTGTCCTCCTAGACAAAGATGTGTTCAAGGCCGATGCGTGCGTCCAGTAATGGGATTTGACCTGTCGAGCAATTCATCAAGTTTCCCTAGGTTAAATACTATAAACAATTCTGAATTTTCACAATCTTGCTCAGGAGTGCCCATGCTACCTAATAATTCATTGTTTTAACAATCGTTTGATCGGACTAAGATTAATCGTTACTCAAGCATATTTGATTCTCGCAACTGCTTTGGGAATCTCACCTGAATACACTACTCTTTTGCACATGCTGGACTTAATCTCACAATAATCACACCACAGTTATTACGTCACAGTTTCGTGCCATTGAGCACGTGGAATGTTCCGACCAATCGACTCCGGCATTTACTCAAGATGGGCGACAGCAAAAGCGGAAGTTATTGAGCGAGTTTATTCGCTAGCATGTTGCACTGGGTTTCTGGGAATCAGTAGAACAGGGCCCCACTTGGGTCAAATTGGTGATCAACGACGTCTGGATCACCCGCAGGCCTCTTGCTGCTCCGCTGGTCGAGTATGACTGCGCCCCCATAAGACCTTTTTCACTCCCCCCACTGCTACAGCACCCAAATCACTCGGGCGGTGGTGGTGCCTGGGGGGGCTCCGGCAGCAGTTGGGTCAGCAGGCCCGCCCCCATCAGCACAAAGCCCAGGCCCAGGGCCAGGGGGCGGTTCTGGGCCGCCGGACCATCAAGCCAAGAGGCCGCCGCCAAAAAAGCGCCCCCCAGCAGCAGGCTGGGCAACAGCACGATTCCCTTGGCGGTCCGGTTCAGTCCCATGGCGTCGTTCAGGCCGGCGAGCAAGGTTGGGGTTCGGCCAGCCCGGTGCCAATCATGGCGTCGGCCAAGTCCTGGGGGGCGCCGCCATCAAGGCGACTGATCCTGGCCAGCAGCACTCCCTCGCGCTGGCCCAGGGGCCGCAGATTGACGCGGCTATGGCGCGGTAATTGCTGTCGCAACCACGCCATGGCCTGCTGCTGTGAATCCGGCGGCACATGCACGCAGGCAAGTTCGACGGCATAACTGCGATTGCCATCGCCCAATTGCAGTAGGGACGGCCCACGCACCTGCAGAACCTCCGCCGCCGCCACCGGAGCCACCGCCAAGGTGCAGGCCAGCAAAAGGGCCAAGGCCAGGGCGATCGCACCCCTCTTTAACCATGACAACGGGAACCATGGCAACGGGCTGAAAAGTCTCAGAGCTTGGCTCCGCAGGTGGGACAGAACAGGTGGGCACTGGCGGTGGTGTTGCCGCAGTGGTCGCAGTGGCGTTGGGTGTCGATGGCCAGCTCAGGATGGCTGGGTAACCCCACCATCTGGGCATTACTGGCACCCGGGGGAACCATTGGATAGCAGTTTTCGTTGCGACGCACCTTGACGTCAATGAAGGCGGGACCGGGATGGGCTAGGGCCTCGGCCAATTGCTGCTTGAGGGTGGCGCGCTCGCTGATCAGCACTCCACGGACACCAAAAGCTTCCGCCAAGGCCTCAAAGTTGGGCATGCCCTGGGTCATGGCCGAGGCGGAATAGCGCTCGCCGTAGAAGCTTTCCTGCCACTGCCGCACCATGCCCTGCCAACCGTTGTTGATGACCACCACTTTGACGGGCAGCTGATATTGGCTGAGGGTGCCCAGTTCTTGGATATTCATCAGGATGCTGGCATCACCAGCCACGCAGACCACCTGGGCCTGGGGATAGGCCACCTGAACCCCCATGGCGGCCGGCATGCCAAAACCCATCGTGCCCAACCCAGCGCTGCTGATCCAGCGGCGGGGGCCGGTGGCGAGGTACTGGGCGGCCCACATTTGATGCTGACCGACATCGGTGGTGATGTAGGCATCCGGAGCCAACTCCCGCAGGGCCAGCAGCACCTCCTGGGGAGCAATCTCCCCTTCGGGCACAGGCACCGTCAAGGGATAGTGGTGCTTCCAACTGGCAATCCGCTCTAGCCAGGCCTGGGTGCGGCCGCCGCAGGTCTCGC
>JBILDB010000314.1:0-3278 GCA_044352805.1 Cyanobium sp. | reverse complement strand
GGGCGTAACAACCTCAGTTATCGCAAACGCGTCCAACTCGATCTCCATTACGCCCGCTATCGCAGCTTGAAGATGGACATGCGCATTCTGTTGCGCACTATTCGGGTGGTGCTCGACCCCCGCGACCGCGGTGCCTACTGAAGGCTGTCTTCCCCAAAGGGCCTGATTACCTGACCGCTGGCACCAGAGCGAAGCCCACCAGCCCCAGTGGGACAAGGACCAGCCAAAGCAATTCCAACTTCAGGGTCAGGCTCAAGATTCGCTCGATGGCGGCTGGATCCGGAGGGGGGGCGAAGGCCGCAAGCACCGGTTTGACCTTGGCACCGTCCGCATAGCGGTTGACGCCGCCCAGGCGCACCTGGGCCGCCATGGCATAGGCAGCCTGGGAAACCCCCGCGTTGGGGGAAGGATCCGCCGCACCCTGCCTCAAGGCGGCGCTGAACCAAGGCTGCAACTGGTCGGGGCGACCGGCGGCCAGGGGCAAGGTAAGGGCCACCAGCCGGGCTGGTAACCAGGTGAGTCCATCGTCGAGGCGGGCTCCCGCCGTACCCAGCCACCGCAGGCGGCCCATTTTGTATCCCAGCATCGAATCAAGGGTGCTGGCCGCTTTGAAAGCCCATGCCAGGGCCAGGGGGCCTGGCATCGGGGTCAGTGTCGCCTGGGGCCCGCCCACCAAGATTGCGCCCACGATCATCCAGAACAGGGGGGCAAAAAGGCCATCTACGGCATTCTCACTGGCGGTTTCGGCCGCGGCCCGCAGAATCTCAGCTTCATTGATGCCCTGGACCTGACGCCCCACGATCCAGGCCAGTCTTGACCTTGCTACACCCAGGTCGGGCAGGGCCCCCAGGACCCGTCGCACCGCCTGCTCGAGGCTGCGGCCGGCCAGGGCACTAGCCATGCCGAGCAGCAGCAGGGGCAGACCCACCAGGGGCCAGAGTCCTGCCAGCCGCTCCAGACTCCAACCCGCCAGGGCGCTACCCAACACCAGCACCATGGTGATCACAAGTCCCATCAGCCGTAGCCGGGCCGGCTGATCGCCAGCCCAGGCCTCGGCGGGCCGGCGCAGCCGCTCGATGACCCAGCCCATTACCTGCACCGGATGGAGCCAGGCGAGCGGATCGCCCACCAGCCGATCCAGCAGGCAGGCAGCGGCGACCAGGGCAAGGCCCTGGTGGGGCCAGGGCAACCAGGCCGCCATCAGCGGCGCAGCAGTGGCCTGTTCAGGAGGCCCGCAGCCAGCTGAACATGGAACGCAGACCCGTACCCACCTGCTCGATGGGGTGCTCGGCATCCCTTTGGCGGATCCGGTCCATTTCGGGCTTGCCGGCCTCGCACTCCGCCACGAAGTTACGGGCAAAGGTGCCGTCCTGGATGTCGGAGAGGATGCGCTTCATCTCCGCTTTGGTGTCGGCGGTGATCAAGCGGGGACCGCTGACGTAATCGCCATATTCAGCGGTGTTGGAGATGGAATCGCGCATGGCGGTGAGGCCGCCTTTAACCATCAGGTCAACGATCAGCTTGACTTCATGGAGGCATTCGAAATAGGCGAGTTCGGGCTGGTAGCCCGCTTCCACCAGCGTTTCGAAGCCTGCTTTAACTAGCTCGCTGAGGCCACCGCAAAGCACCGCCTGTTCGCCGAAGAGGTCGGTTTCGGTTTCTTCTTTGAAGTTGGTTTCGAGAATACCGGCGCGGGTGCCGCCGATGGCCTTGGCGTAGGCCATGGCCAGGGCGCGGGCCTGTCCCGAGGCATCTTGCTCTATGGCGAACAGGGCGGGGACGCCTTGGCCGTTCTGATACTCCCAGCGCACGGTGTGGCCTGGTCCCTTGGGGGCGATCATCACGACGTCGACATCGGCCGGGGGCTTGATCAGTCCAAAGCGGATGTTGAAGCCGTGGGCAAAGCTGAGCACCTTGCCGGCCTTGAGGTGGGGAGCGATCTCGGCTTCATAGACAGCCCTCTGAAATTCATCGGGCAGCAGCACCATGATCCAGTCGGCGCGTTCGGCGGCCTCAGCCACGCTCAGCACCTCCAGTCCATCGGCGCGGGCCTTGGCGGCTGAGCGACTGCCTTCATAAAGCCCCACGACCACATGGACACCGCTGTCCTTGAGGTTGAGGGCATGGGCATGGCCCTGGGAGCCGTAGCCGATGATGGCCACCGTCTTGCCGTTCAGCAGGCTGAGATCGGCGTCAGAGTCGTAAAAGAGCTGGGCCATTCCGGTCGGCGGGCGGGGCAAAGGGGGAGCCTACCCAAGTGGGCTGCCCCCCCAAATCAATCAGGCAGTCGCTTCGCTGGGGTGGGCGATAACCCGGTCGATCAGGCCGTATTCCACCGCTTCGGCGGCGCTCAGGAAGTAGTCGCGGTCAGTGTCCTTGGCGACCTTGTCGAGCGACTGGCCGGTCATGTCCGCCATGGACTGGTTGAGCATGTCCTTGATGCGGAGGATCTCGCGGGCCTCAATTTCAATGTCGCTGGCCTGGCGCTGACTGGTGCCCCCCAGGGGCTGGTGGATCATGATGCGACTGTGGGGCAGGGCCAGTCGCTTGCCCTTGGTGCCGGCTGCAAGCAGGAAGGCTCCCATGGAGGCCGCCAGACCGACGCAGATCGTGACGACTTCGGACTTCACATATTGCATCGTGTCAAAAATCGCCAGGCCGGCAGTCACCGATCCTCCCGGGGAATTGATGTAGAGATAGATCGGCTTGCTGTTGTCATCCGAATCCAGATAAAGCATCTGGGCCACCAAGGCATTCGCTACGGCGTCATTGACTTCGGAGCCTAGAAAGAGAATGCGCTCCACCCCTAGGCGGGTGTAAATATCGACCCAGCGCTCGTACTGGCTGCCGGGAAGGCGGTAGGGAACGCTGGGGGTGCCGATGGGCATGGCGGAACGCTTGAGAGTTAGGGGGATTGAAAATCAGGCAAAGCGGGTGTTGCACCCGCTTACGGGCTAGAGAACGGGGTTTCAGCCAAGGCCGGCGGCTGTGACCACTGGGGAGGCGACCAACTTCTGACTGGTCAACACCCGGTCGATTAGCCCGTATTCCACTGCCTCTTGGGCCGTGAGATAGGTCATGCGATCAGAATCCTTGGATAGCTGTTCGACGGTTTTGCCGGTGTTCTCGGCCAGCATCTCCAGCAACGAATGCTTGTTATGCAGTACTTCCTTAGCCCGGATCTGGATGTCACTGGCCTGACCGCGGGCGCCGCTGCGGGGCTGGTGCAGCACGATGGAAGCATGGGGGAGGGCGGCCCGGTGGCCCTTGGTGCCGGC
>JBILDB010000051.1:0-10676 GCA_044352805.1 Cyanobium sp. | reverse complement strand
AGGGGGCAACGAGGGGAAAGGGAGGGGGAGAGGGCATCACGGATCTTCAATAGCGCACTTGCCAAGGCCAGCGATCCGGAACGCACAAAAAGGTGTCGTTGCTGCCGCAAAGGAGGGCCTGGGAACCAGCCAATCGCTCCACCAGCCAATAATCCAGTGTTACGAGCAGGGCCGGCAGGGCCGCCCAAAGGCAGCGGTAGCGCTCCAGCCAGGCCAGCCAGACAATCAACAGGAAAAACCCAGCTGGGTCGGCCAGACGGCTGGTGATCTGGGGCACCAAACCCAGGGCCAGGCCACCCTCCACCAGCCCATAAACCAAGCTGTAAAGCACCAGTTGGCGTCCGCGATCACAGGCCAGGAACCGGACCAGACCAACACGCCGTTGCTGGCAGCTGAGGATCACCCCGATGGCCATGGCCAACTGCAGCCGCCCCACCGCAGCGGCAAGAGGATAGGAATTGGCATAACCCTGCTGGGACCAATAGCTGTCCAACTTGGTCCGCACCATGGGAACCAGTTCCCAGGCCCAATGACCTGCCAGCACCCCAACCAGGATCAGGCCCCCCATGGCCAGGGCCAGGACCCTCCAGGGAGCGGCGCGCCACTGTTTCTGAACCCATGCGGCCCAATAGACCGGGGCCCGCAACAGACGGCGGCCCGAACCCCCTGGCCAGGTCCCCATCCCGGGCAACCTGGGCAACAGGGCCAGCAGCAAGGTGAAGAGGGCAGTGGTATGGCAAGTGAGTCCCCAGAGGGGCAAGACGACAAGGGCCAGCCGAGGCACCCGGGCCAGTCGACCCGCCCAGAGCAGAACCGGCAGCAGCAACAGCGTCGAGAGGGCCTGCCGTGAATGGGAGTTCTGCATGAAACCCCGCAGCAACGGACTGCAACAGATCAACAGGACCCACCAGCCGGCCCAGCTCCAGGCCCGCCACTGGCGTGCCAACCCAAGCGCCGCCACCCCGTAGCCCGCCACCACCAACCCATGGACGGTGGCCATGCGGAACGGCAGGGCCACGATCAGGGGGGCCACCAACAGCCAGAAGGGTTCACCCTTGATGGCGGAACGATCAACGCTGAGGAAATAGCTAAGCTTGGTAATGTCGCTGGTCCCCCAGCTGGCCAGGGTGAAGAAGATCGCCACCACCGCCAGAAACAGGCCGGCCCCAGTCCACCACCAGCGGCGGCGGCGGACCGTGTGGCCAGTCCAACTGGGCACCAGGGCCAGCAGAACCAGTACCAGCCATAGACCGGTCATCAGGCCAGGAGCTGCCATTACCTGATCCACCCGGTAGGGGGCCGAAGCAGGGAAAGAGATCGCCGTATCCATGGGAACAGGGAACTAGAGATCAGCGGCAGTGATCGTATTGTCGAGAAAGAACATGGAGGCTAGGCATCAAAGTCGATACGCACGCATGAAGTATTGAAATTGCCAAAGGAAAAACAACCAAAGCAAAAGTGCTATATAGAGGTAAGCCTGATTACGCCTAATTCTAACACAAAGAAAGGCGAAGAGCCTGCCAAATAATGTTGCCGCACCAAGAACATACGTAGGCAACCACAGTATGGAAATTAGATCAGGGTGCTCCGTCGCAGACTGGTTGAGAAAAACAGTCCATATCAAGATCGGTAGCAAAAGCATTAGAAGGTATGGGCGAGTGTAGAAGTATTTCTTTTCCCCGACTAAGCAAGCGGTGCTGATCAAGGCTACGGACCAGACAATGGCATGATGAAAGGAAAGCCAAAGCGGAAGCTTATTGATCACTACTTCAGACTGGTTCCAGATAAATGTGAAAGCGTCCAGAGGTGTTTTGTAGTCAAGTGGGCCTTGGCCTGCGTGTTCCCACCAGGCGGTCAGGCCCATTCGCCCGAAAAGATCACCCCCGCGGAAACGAAGTCCTTGCCAACTACTTGCGATTGACAATCGAAGAAAATGGCTCAGCGAAGCAAGCAGAACAAGACCAATAACTGGCCAAGAAAATATTGAACTTTTTAAAATCTGGCCATGTTTTTTTATATGCGTATCTTCGGTTAAACGGATAAATAAAATTGCAACTGTCAGGGCAAGTCCGAATCGGGAACAGAGCAAAGCGCTCAAAATAAGAAGCAAGGATGGAAGCCAATCAAATTGCCGGAAGCGAGCAGAACTGCATGCAAGGGCAATCGTAATCGAGATGACAAAGACCAGCAATGCAGCAGAGCCGTCAAATGTGTTCCAACTCAGAGACCATATGGGTTCACTTGTAAACGTGATCGAGAATGCGGAAACTGCAGACACAAATGCCGTTCCTCTAACATCTGCCCAGCGATGATTGGCTGGTAAAGATCTAACCAAAACCCAAGTAAGGCCAGCAAGACTGACCGACAAGACAAATGCGGTGATTACCGGAATTAAACCTACAATGAGCCAGAAGCTCCATTCTCCACCGTCACGAAGTGCGAAGTAATGAGGAAGGACATAAAAAGGAGAATGGGATCGGTAAAGTGTTTCCGGGAAAGCTCCGCTGTAGTCCTCGTTGAAGTACAAAAATCCACTCAGTTTCCAATAGCCATGGTCAATCCAGGCTTGGGCCGAATTAAGCAAGCGTTTATTATGGTTGCTTCCAAGTTTTTCAAATAAGTCATTTTTGTAAATAAACATATAAACCGTGGTGAGTGCTGTCAGTGCCCCACTGGCTACAAAGATCCACTGCTCAGGACTTAGCTGCAACTTGCGCTTTACATGCCCGTTTTGTGCATCGGCGGTGTGCGGTCTCGGCTTAAATTGCATCATTTTATGAAAAATAGACAATCAAAAATTAGCAGAAAATTCTATGATTTGCTATTGCATTGCAAGCTCATTTTTCAAAATCTGTCGGGCGCGTTCTAGCCAAGTATACTTGGTGCGAATAACTTCCAAAGCATTCTCAGCAATCTCAGCACATCTTTCTTGTTCATCTCGTACCCGACGCAGGGCTGAAAGCCATTCCAATGGGTTGTCCGGCCTGCAAAGCAGAGCGTTGAACTCATGTTCCAGAACTTCGCGAATAACAGGCAGATCCGACGCGATAATTAGTTTACCAGATGCCATGTACTCGAAAATCTTTAATGGTGACATCCACTTTGCCGCATCAGTTCCTGGTCCAATCATCACATTTAGCTGGAAGGGTGCTAAAAAGCAGTCAAACTGAGTTCGCATTGATTCCACTACTGCAGGCGAGAGAAAGCCATAAAACGTAATATTCTCTGAATCTGAGCAGCGCTCTTGCCAAAGCTCAAGCTCATCGCCCTGGCCGCCAATAATATGAAAATGACAAAAATCAGCAATGGGGAGTAACTTTTGAATCAATTCCATCCCTTTGCCTGGGTAGAGATTCCCAATATAAGCAACATTCACTTTTTGGGATTTTAGGAATATTTAGTTTACCGATGAATCTGGTAAGGTTGTTAAGTTTGCGCCATCATGATGAACCGAAAGCTGGGAGAGAAGACCTGGGTAATGTTGTGCATAATCGTGCTTGAGTGCCGAAGAAATTACCACAAACTGCCGTAGGTAGGGATCCTTCTCGAGATCCTGGATATAAGGACTATCCAGATGTAGCAGGTGAGCCTCAAAAATCTTTCTCGTCTTCAGCCTGCAAGGGATATAGATCTTTGCACCGTGATCGCGTATGTAAAGCAGATCGGGCCGAAACGACTGGATTGATGACCGATAGCTACGAGTATAGCGGATTAGTCCTTTGAGGCGATTGCGTGGTCTGGGAAGTCGGCAGATGCTGAACGATTCGCCGATGCCGTAGAAAGTAGCGAGATCGCTTGTGGTGGCACAGGGAAGGATGCGAGGATTATAAAGGCGTACTTCATGTCCGAGCTCGGCAAAGGCTTGGCACATCTTCATGATGTTTACTCCACTCGCTTTGTTGGAGGGCATGGGGGTGTAAGCAAGGTAGGCAATACGCATTGATCAAGTTGACTTACTGAAATTCGCTATCTTAAGCGGACAACGGAGAATCATGGCCAGTACTTGAGGTTCGTGTACGCACTCAAATCCCCAAAAAGGATCTAGCAGCCTACGAATGGTTTGCATGGCTTCTGAAGAGCTAGCGTTACCAGATATTTCATAACTCAGCGCATCGCTGACTTCCTTGCTCAGGCGCTGGCGCTCCCGCCACTCGTCAGCCTCCTGGGCGGACTGAACCTCAGCCAAACCGCTGAGGTCCTGCTCCGGCTCCACAGCGACCCAGTGCAAGCGCCGCTCCAAGCTTACGGCATAGCCTAAGTGGGTACCGAAGGCATTGGTCGCCAGTCCGTCACTGAGCTCCAGCAAAGTTCGCAGGGCATCAAGGAACCAGGGATTGGAGCGATGGCCGTTGCAGGCCACGATCCACCCCTGGGGCAGGGGCGGCAGGGGTGGATCCTGCCAATGGCGCAGCCAGATCACGGTGCGATAGCCCCCAGCCCCCCTAATCTCCCGCACCGCCGCCACGCAGTCGTCCAGGTCCATGCGGCGCTCGACCCGATCCCAGCTGTGGGCCAGCAGCACCAGCAGCGTCGGACCGAGGCTCTGGCGGAGCGCCTGGAGTTCGCCCTCCCCCAGCACGGGCCTGGCGTACTTGATCCAGGGGCCGATGGCCAGTGCAGGCTGCCCAAAACGCTCCTGGAGCCATTGGGCCCGCAGGGGTCCCATGCAGAGATAGCCCCGGCTCCAAGGCCGGGGCGCCTCGAAGGTGGCCCCGCGGGACACCTTGAGGCCATGCTCCAGCAGCAGCGGCAGGGGCCGACCCAGCAGGGGCAGGCCGGCATGGCGCTTGAGCTGCACGTCATGGCCGTAGTGATGGGAGGAGGATTCCAACTCCCGCTGGGCCGGATTGAAGAAGGCCGGACGGCCCGCAGAATTGTGAAAGCGGCCTTGGTACCAAAGGTCTGCACTCACCTGGGGCGCAAAGGGTCGCTGGCTGAAGGCCTGCTGCACCAGGCCCCGGTAGGCGGCCAGGGCCTGCCATTGCTCCAGATCGGGCAGGAGGGGACGCCGCAGTCGCTCCAGGGGCTTGGCCAGCAGCAGGCCCCGCAGCCAGAGACGCAGCGCCTGGCGGCGGTCCCGTCGGCTTGGACCCAGAGGGGAGGCAGGTGTTGCTGATCCGGCGGGCATGGCGGTCAAGGATGATCAGTCATTACGGTCCCGCCAGCCCCGCTCGGCCAGCTCACGCCACTCCCCCCGGGCCTGCAGGATGGCCTCACACAGGCGGCGCACGGCCCCATCGCCGCCGTTGCGATCCAGCACCCAGTCGGCGCGCCGTCGCAGGGGCCGCACCGCATCGGCTGTGCCAATCAGCAGCCCGACGGCGGGACGTACCGCCAGATCGTTGAGATCGTCGCCGACAAAGGCCATGACTTCCTGAGGGAAGCCCAGGCTCTGCCGCAACGCCAGCAGCGCCGCGGGCTTGTCCTTGACCCCTGTCAGCACATGACGAATACCCAGATAGTTGGCCCTCTGTTCCGTCGCCCCGCTCTTGCCGCCGCTTAGCCAGGCCACCTCCAAGCCAGCCTGTTGCAGCAGCCGGATGCCCAGGCCATCGCGGACGTCAAAGCGCTTGATCACCTCCCCGGCCTCGGTGGTCCAGAGCCCGCCGTCGGTCAGCACACCGTCGACATCGAGAACCAGCAGTCGGAGCGTCCTGAGGCGAGCCCTGCAGCGGTGGTAGCCACTGGCATGGCGCCAGAAACGACCCAGCTGTTGAATCATGGTGGTGCGCCAGCGGGGGTGAAGGTTCAGAGAATGGACACGGCCAAGCCCGCCGAGAGCGTCGCCCGAATCGCCATCAACTGGGTCAGGAGGGCCTCCAGCCGGTGCAACGGCACCATATTGGGCCCATCGCTGAGGGCATTTTCAGGATCGGGATGGACCTCAAGGAATAAACCGTCCACACCCACGGCAACGGCCGCCCGGGCAAGGGGGGCGACGAACTCCCTCTGGCCGCCGCTGCTGCTGCCGCGCCCCCCGGGCTGCTGCACCGAATGGGTGGCATCGAAAATGACTGGGCAACCGAGGGCCTGGAGCTGGGGCAGGCTGCGGTAATCCACCACCAAAGTGTTGTAACCAAAGCTGTTGCCGCGCTCGGTGAGCCAGACATGCTCAGCGCCGGCGTCGCGCAACTTCTTCACCACCTGCTCCATATCCCAGGGGGCCAGGAACTGGCCCTTCTTGACATTGATCACTTTGTCGGTGCCCCGGGTGGCAGCGGCGGCGGCCAGCAGCAAATCGCTCTGGCGACATAAGAAAGCTGGTATCTGCAACACATCCACCACCTCGGCCACGGGTGCGGCCTGATGGCTTTCGTGGATATCCGTGAGCACCCGCAAGCCATAGCGCCGTTTCACCTCGGCCAACACTGCCAACCCCTCCTCAAACCCAGGCCCACGAAAAGAGCTGCCCGAACTTCGATTGGCCTTGTCAAAGCTGGCCTTGAAGATGTAGTCGATACCCAGCGGTTCACAGATGGCCTTCACCCTGGCGGCAATCGCATAAACGAGATCTGCGTTCTCGATGACACAAGGACCAGCCACCAAGGTCAAGGACATCGGAACGCCTGCAGAACCATCTATCTACAAATCCTACACTTCAGCCCACCAGCCTCCTCTCCAAACCAGCAAGATCCCGGAAGGTCTCTGAACGGTTCTGCAGCTCTTGATAGGTACCAAAGGCCTTGACTCGCCCGGCCTCAAATTCATAAATACGATCACAGCGCATCACCGTGGAAAGTCGGTGGGCAATCACCACAGTTGTGCAGCGTCTGCCAATCACATCAAGGGCTTCAATAATGTCGCTCTCAGTACGGTTATCAAGGGCGCTAGTAGCCTCATCCAGTAACAAGAACCTTGCATGGCGGTAAAAGGAACGGGCCAGGGCCAGGCGCTGCCGTTGTCCGCCGGACAGCTGTAAACCATTTTCGCCAATAGGGGTGTGCAATCCATAGGGCAACTCACTGACGAATTCGTCGAGTTGGGCCGCTTCCAGGGCCTCCCAAACCGCCCGCTGATCAATCATTTCCACATCTTTACCGAAAGCGACATTTTCGAGCACGCTGGCGTCGAGCAGGTTGATGAATTGGGGCACTTGGGAGCAGGAAGCCTGCCAGGCGGGAATGTCGTTATTAGATACGGCAATGCCATCGAGATTGAGGTGCCCCTTACCCGGTTGCAACAGGGCCAAAAGAATCTGGGCCGTAGTGGTCTTGCCGCTACCGGTGGCCCCGACAAAGGCCACCCTCGAACCCACAGGAATAGTTAGATCGACACCCCGCAGCACCCAATCCGATGACCCTGGATAGGCATACCAAACATCCTGCAAAGCGATGCTGCGGGAGGGGAACACACCGGCCGGACTGGGCACACCGGGGTCGCCAAGCACAGGTAGACCCGCCGGCAAGCTCAGGTACTCCAGGGTGGAATCCATCACCGGCAGACCACCCCGCAATTGGGTGAGGGAAGCAAAGAAATCCTGCAGGGGCGGGGTGAGACGCAGGGCCGCCACCGATAGGGAGGCCATGAAGGGCAGCATCGACAGCATGTCGGAGCGGTCGCCACGCAATAGGGGCGGGACGGCGCCTAAAAGAAAAATCAGGGTGATACCCAGCGGCTCTATCAGCATGCGCGGGATGATCGGCAAGATCTCCGCCACCCAGGCGTGACCCTTGGCCCGTTCACCCGTGTTGACAAAGGCCCGGCGAAAGTGATCTTCGGAGGCGGTTAGCTTGATATCCCTAATCGAACCCAAGGATTCAAATAAGATGTGGGCCGTCATTGACTCCAGCCTGATTTTTTGCCTGGAATTGTGACGCAAATAGGGAGTTATGGTCTGGGAAAGAAGCACATAGGCACCCAGCAAACAGCCAATCAAGATCAAGGCAGAACCGCGCCCAATAACTAGAATCCCGATGGAAAGCATTACGATCGAGAAGATACTTCCCACCATCTTGAGCAGGGGATTGACAACGGAATTTGAGGTTTTCTTAATATGACTCAGCATCATTGTTGACAACTTAGCCGTACTTTTTGAAAGGTGATATTCGTAGCCTTGCGCTAACACATTGGCGTGGATACGATTGGAGAGATCAATCCAGACCCTGGCGGTCAAACGCTGCTGAAAAAACTGCAAGCCAAGCTTGCTAAACGAGGCAAGCCATGCCAAGACAACAAACAAAGATATCAGCCATAGACTCTGATCAAATTGGCTGCCGCCAAAGACCTTGATGCCAGGCAAACGGTCCTCCAATTTGTTGCCCACCAGGGCTCCCATCAAACGGGCGATAACTGCAACTGAAATAAGATCAAGCAATCCAGGTATAATCGATACAGGCACCAACCACTTGAGCTGTCGCAGGCGTTGCTGCGGCAGAAACGTCATCAGGGCACGCAGCTGCTGATAGGTTTTACTCCTGCCGAGCAACTTCACACCCTGGAGAACTGAACATACCTTTACGTTATGGCGTGGCCCTTACCGTTCCCGCCGAAATCAGCCAGCCCCGTTACCGCCCCAGTCGCGCCACAGCTCCAAAACGAGTGCCTCAGGATCGGCCCGGCAAGCGCCGCAGCAACCGCTGGGCCCATTGATCGGCCCGCAGCTGCCACACAGAAGGGCTGGCCAGGGGTGCCGCTCCGGCCTGCAGTCGATCCCAATGCTGATCGATCGCCGCGAGGGCGAGACGCCAGCGTTCCAGCAAGGTTTCCTCCACGCAGCCAGCCAGGAGGGTCTCCAGCCGCTCGGCTGCCGGCCGCCATGCCGCCGGGTCGGCCACGGCAGCACGGATCCTTTGCAGGTCGTTCTCGAGAGTGCCGCAGCCAATCTGATGACCAAGCAAGCCGGGATCGAGGCTGTCGGCCAAGGCGTGATTGAAACTGCTGAACACAACGCAGCCACAAGCGAGGGCTTCGATCGGTGGCAAACCGAAGCCCTCACTCACCCCCCTACCCCGCCAATAATCGGCTGAGTCATAGAGCACCACAGTGGTGTCATTGAACAGATCCACCAGGTCGTCCACCCAGCCGCGCTGCCGCTCCACCCGCAGCCCGGCAGCCACCAAGGCCGGCACCAATTGATCGATCACGTAGCGACTGTTCTTGCGTTCCTGCACCAGCACATCAATGCGCCTGCGCCGCTGCTGGCCCTCGCTCGACAAAAGAGGCTGGCTATCGCCCCGCTCCAGCCAACGAGGTTGGAGGGCGTTGGGCACTAAAAAGAGGGGATGGCGCGGCGCCCGATCCCCCCAGTAGCCCAGGGTGTTGCGACTCACGGCCAAGATGGGCACCCCGGCCGGCAGGTCGAAGCCGTAACCACTGCTGTGGGCGTGATAGGCCACAGGGCGGCCGGCCAAGCGCCGCAGCATCGGCGGCACGTCAAAGCCCCAACTGACGATCCAGAGGGCAGCGCCGGGGCGGGGCTCCCGCCGCAAGAGATCGTCTAAAAAGGGGTGGTCGGGCTCCCGCTGCCGATAGGTCACCAGCTCGGCATGGCGCAAACGGGCCGTCAGCCGTTGGGTCTGCATCTCCACCAGCAAACCGCCGCAGCGGTAGCGGCCCGTGGTGCCAGGAACAAGAAAACGGAGGGGACGCACACCAGGGAGACAGCCTCAGGCCACGACGGCTTCGGTGCTGCCCAGCCGCTGACGGCGGGTCAGGAAACCAAAAAGCACCTTGCCGATGGCGGCCACGAGGTTGCCCTCCAACTCCTGAAACATCTTCATGTTGCAGTGGAAGGCCTGGTTAGCTTCGGCCACGATGCGATCGGCGGTGGACTGGTCGATCGGCAGATTATCGAGCACAGCGCGGTAGTTGGTCTTAAAGCCCTTCTCGTCCGGGATGGCGTCGAATTCGTAGAAACGCAGGCCGTCGTGCTCACCCAAGTTCATAGCCTTCTGGGCGATGTTCTTGAGGATCTGGCCACCGGAAAGATCGCCAATGTAGCGGGTGTAATGGTGGCCCACCAGCAGTTCGGGAGCTTCCTTAGCCACGTGGCGCAGGCGGGCCACATACTCCTGGGCTCCAGGGGTGGCCTTGATCTGCTGGCGCCAATCGGCACCAAAATAGAAGGCGAGATCCTGCTCCAGGGATTCGCGCCGGTTGAGGGAGGCAAAGTTGATCTGGCCGACGACGGGATGGTCAGCGAGGCGGCCGATCTCCTCCTCCATGGCGCTATAAACGAACCAGAGGTCGGCCACCAGGGTGCGATAACTGGCCTTATCGACCACGCCTTTAAGGAAGCAGCTCACAAAACCGGTGTTCTCGGCCATGGTATGGGCCTTCTTCGTTCCCTCACGCAACTGGGAAGCCAGGGCGACAGACATCTTCGGCGGGGCGCTTGAAACGCAAGAGGGGCATTCCTACCAAAGTAGGTGTGGCGCTCCGACCCTGACGCCAAGGTTGCGAAGGGTTACGGCGCCAGGCGGGGGACGACCCGGGGCCCGACGGGCCTAAGGACCTGGCTTCAAGAAGCGATGTCGTCCTCCCCGAAGTGGGACGTCGCCCCGGTACCAAACAACACGAACAGCTCACGGCCCAGCCCCTGCAGGCTGGCCACCACCTCTGGCTTGGGCAGATGGGAGCCGGAGGGTTGCCAGTCGCCCAGGGTGGTGAAGCGCCAGCGTTCGGCTTCGTAGGTGAGGCCCCGAATCAGTACGCCCAATAGGCGGGGGCGACCGGCC
>JBILDB010000313.1:0-3288 GCA_044352805.1 Cyanobium sp. | reverse complement strand
CGTCCCCGTCGTCATCCCCTTGGTCGTCCGCGGATGCCTCATGACCCGCCTGCAGGGAAGCGGCAGGGGATTGGTCAGCGGCATCTGCGGGGGTATCCGCAGATGCCGCTGGCAGGTCAGGGTCGGCCACCGGCTCGCCGTCTTCGCCTTCAAGGGCGGGTGGTACCAGCACCACTTCGGCGAGGCGATCGCCGCTGTCGAGCCGCTGCAGACGGACGCCGGTGGCGGCGCGGGACTGCTGGGGCACGGCGTCGGCCCGCATGCGCACAATCACGCCCCGTTCGCTGACCAGCAGCAACTCCTCACCCGCCCCCAGCACTTTGAGGCCCACCAGCACATCGCCATCGCGGCGGAACTTGATCGCCCGCAGGCCCATGCCCGCCCGTTTTTGCAGGCGGAACTGATTCACCGGCACCCGCTTGCCCAAGCCACTGGCGCTGGCCACCAGCACCCAGGGCCCCTCGACGCCCGCCAGCTCCAGACCTTCTTCCTCCGCCTCGTCGCTGACCTCGCCGTTGGCCTCGCCACTGGCCTCGCCACTGGCCTCGCCACTGTCGGCTACGGCCGCGACCCGGTCGGCCAACTCCGCGGGCAACACGTCCATGCTCACCAGCTTGTCGCCGCCGCGCAGATTCATGGCGCGCACCCCCCGGGCCGTGCGGCCCAGGGGCCGCAGTTCTTCATCGCTGAGCCGGAAATGGATCGTCATGCCCTTCAACGATCCGATCAGGACGCTGTCGCCCGGGATCGCCAGCCGCACCCAGCGCAACGCATCGCCCTCCTCGAGGGAAATGGCGATGAGTCCGTTAGAACGAATATTGGCGAAGGCCGATAACAAGGTGCGCTTAACGAAGCCGCCGCTGGTGAGCATCACCAACTGGCGATCGTCGCCAAAGTTGTCGACCGCCAGCAAAGAAGTTATTGCCTCTTCGCGGGGAATCGGTAGCAATTGCACCACCGGCGTGCCCTTGGCGGTGCGACTGCAAACTGGAACGCGGTAGGCCGGCAGCGAGTACACCACCCCCCGGTCACTGAAGAGCAGCAATACATCGTGGTCGTTGCAGCTGATGAACAGGCGGACCGCCTCCTCCCCCTGGGTGCGGGTGCCGGCTTTTCCACGGGTGCCGCGGCTGGTGGCCTCAAATTCGCTCACCGGCATGCGCTTGAGATAGCCGTTTTCGGTGAGCATCACGACCGAGCGCTCGTTGGCGATCAGGTCGATGTCTTCGAGGCCCCCTTCGAGGTCCAGGATCTCAGTGCGCCTGGGGGAGATATAGCGGGCGCGCAGCACACCAAGTTCTTCGACGATGAGGCCAAGCACCCGTTCTTTGCGGGCCAGGATGTCTTGGTAGTCGGTGATCTTGGCCAGTAGATCTTCGTGCTCCAGCCGAATCTTGTCGGCCTCCAATGCCGTCAGCCGACGCAACTGCATCTGCAGAATGGCATCGGCCTGGGCCTCACTCAGCCCGAATTCGCTCACTAGGCCTTGCCGGGCACTGGCGGTATCGGCCGCGGCACGGATCAAGGCGATGATGGCATCGAGATTGTCGAGGGCAATCAGCAGACCCAACAGGATGTGATCACGCTCTTCGGCCTTGCGCAGGAGATAACGGGTGCGCCGCTCGATAGTCTCGATGCGAAAATCGAGGAACACCTGCAGCATTTTGCGCAGGGTCAGCAGCACCGGCTCGCCATTTACCAACGCCAACATGTAAGCGTTAAAATTATTCTGAAGCGGCGTTAGCTTAAAGAGATTATTAAGCACAACCTGCGGGTAGGCATCGCGGCGCAGTTCGATGACAATGCGCATGCCATCGCGGTCGCTTTCATCGCGGATATCGGCAATTCCTTCTAATTTCTTATCGTTAACCAACTCGGCGATTCGTTCAATTAACGCCGCTTTGTTGGTTTGATAGGGCAGCTCGGTGATGATGACAGCATCGCGATCAGGGCGCCCCTTGGCCTCAACCGTCTCGATGTTGGCCACCCCACGCATCGTCACCGAGCCCCGGCCTGTGGTGTAGGTGTCGCGGATGCCGCGGCGGCCCAGAATTTGGCCACCGGTTGGGAAATCGGGGCCGGGGATCAGGGCCAGCAGCTGGCGCTCTTCCAGATCCGGATCGGCGATCAGGGCCAGTAGGCCATCAATCAGTTCGGTGAGGTTGTGGGGAGGGATGTTGGTGGCCATCCCCACGGCAATGCCGGTGGAACCATTAAGCAGTAACTGGGGGATGCGCGCCGGCATCACCGTGGGTTCTTGCTGGGATCCATCGAAATTGTCGATGTAATCAACCGTTTCGCTCTCGATATCTTCCAGCAGGCTGTCGGTTGTTAGGGCCTGGAGCCGCGATTCGGTATAGCGCATGGCCGCCGGTGGATCGTTATCCACCGAGCCGAAGTTGCCATGGCCATCCACCAGTGGCATGCGCATCGAGAAGTCTTGGGCCATGCGCACCAAGGCGTCATAGACCGCCGTATCGCCATGGGGGTGATACTTGCCCAGCACCTCACCGACGACCCGGGCGCATTTGCGGTAGGGGCGGTCGCTGGTGAGACCCAGCTCGTACATCGCATAAAGAATGCGGCGATGCACGGGCTTGAGGCCGTCGCGGGCGTCCGGCAGGGCCCGGCCCACGATGACACTCATCGCATACTCCATGTAGGAGCGCGACATCTCGTTGCGGAGGTCGATCTGGATGATCCGTCCGTCGGAATCGCCGGGATTGTTCTCCGGAGAAGTTCCTTCCCCAGGTCCGGTTGGATCCGCCATGCACAACCGCCTTGAATGAAAGCCACTTTATCGGCAGCCCGCACCCCCTCCCCCTGAGGCCCCATGGCCCCCCTAAAACTGCCGCCCCGCAATGAATCCGAACTGCAGCGCCGCCAGAATGAGGGGGTGCTGCGGGTGCGGTCGGCGGCGGAATTTAGGGCCCTGGTGGCCCAGTCCGATCTGGCGGAGGCCTACCAGCACACCGATGTGGTGGTGGCGGCCAACGCCGAATTCACCGACCAGGCCAGCCTGCACCTGAGCCTGGGGCCGGCGGACCCGCCGATCCGCCTGCGCGACCCTGTGCTGGGGGGGGTGGCGGGTCTGGCCAGCGGCTGCGGCGGCGACCTGCTGTTGCCGATCAGCGGCGCGGCGCGGGTGCTGGCCGATCTGCTGGCGGGGGAGGCGGTGGACTTTGGCGCCACTGGCGAAGCCACCCTGCTGCAGCCCCGACGGGAGCTGCACACCCGCCTCGATCTGGAAGCCATCGGCGGCGGCCAACTGCTGCTGCACCGGGGCAT
>JBILDB010000312.1:0-3306 GCA_044352805.1 Cyanobium sp. | reverse complement strand
GGAAGTCATGGGCCAAGGAATCCGTTCTTCTATCCAGCCACCAGGTTTTGGTTGACGTAGTCGCCGCCATGACTCTTTGTCAGCGGCGAGTATTTACACTCAGCCCGACCATCCAGGCGGCCCCGGCTCCTGGCCGAAGCGATGCCCGAAGACTGAGGAACTAAGGCCGGGGTAGATACTTCGCCGGGTCCACCGCCACCTGGGAGGGCCCCGTACCACTCCTCAGTTCCAGGTGGAGATGGTCCGTGCTGGCGCTGCCGCTACGGCCCACCCACCCCAGTTGGCCCCCTGCCGGCAGCACCGTGCAGGGACGCACCGCCACCGCCTGCAGGTGGGCATACAGGCTTTGCCAGCCGTTGCCGTGGTCCACAATCACTGCAATTCCGTAGCCGCCGATGGTGTCAACCCGGGCCACCTGGCCCGCCATCACCGCCATCACCGGCGTTCCGGGCGGGCTAATCAGATCGATGCCGGTATGAAGGCGCCAGGCGCCACGGGCACTGGAGTAACGCCAGCCGAAAGGAGAGATTTCCCCGGCCCAGCGGGTCAAGGGGTAACGCAACCTGACCCCGGCTACCGAGCGCCTGCCCTGGGCCATCTTTGCCGCCGGACAACGGCCTGGCTCCGCCCCACCACCGAGGCTGGCAGGGGCCAGGTTGGCCACCACCGAGGCGGTGGCAGGGGCGGGTCGAACCAGCGAACCCTGGAGCGCTTCGTTGGTTAGAGCCGGTGGCAGCGTGAGCCATGCCAGCCCAAAGCAAGTCCCAAAAGTGACATAGCGGCGGCGGCAGCGTCCTTGCTGAAACGCCTTGCCCCTGGAGACGCCAAAGCAGCCCCTTGCTTGCCAAGCCATACAAACCACTATTCCTGGGATTGTTGTACCGGCGAAGTAGCGGGGTACAAGGGGATCCGCCGCCCCAGGCGCTTAGAACTCGTCCGCCCCCTCGTCCTGGTCAGCATCGGCGGGGGGCCAGGCCAGGTGCGCAACCACTGGCGCGTGGTCACTTGGCTGGGGGTTGCCCCGCAACCGTTGGTGGATCACGCAGCCAGTGGCAAATTCCAACAGCTGATCATCTAAGTAGATGTGGTCAATCCGCCAACCCCGACCCGTCTCCCAGGCGCCGCTGCGGTAATCCCACCAGCTCCAATGGCCGCTGGCTGGTTCAAACACCCGAAAGACATCCCTGAGCTCTGGCCCCAGCGCCTGCCTCAGGGCCTGACGTTCGGCTTCACTGGCCATTATTCCGCCACTGAGGCGCTCGGGCGCGTGCATATCCCGGTCCTCAAGGGCGATGTTGAAATCCCCCACCACCACCAGCGGATCCCCTTGGCACCTGAGGGCCTCCAGGGCCCTCTCCAGGCAGGCCAGCCATTCCAGTTTGTAGGCGTACTTCGGGGATTTCAGCGAGGCGCCGTTGGGAACATAGAGATTGACCACCCGGACCCCATCAATGAGGGCGCTGATGACCCGCTTCTGATCGGCCAGGCCCTCGGCCTCGGCATCGTCGCTCAGCAATCCATCAAAGCCGATACGAATGTCTTCCAAAGGCAGACGGCTGAGGATCGCCACCCCGTTGTAGGCCTTCTGGCCACTGAAAACAGCCCTATAACCAAGGGCCTCGATGGGCTGCCAAGGAAAAAGGTCATCACTGACCTTGGTCTCCTGCAGGCAGAGGACGTCAGGACTCTCCTCCGCCAACCAGGCGAGCACCTGGTCCAACCGGATTCGCAGCGAATTGACGTTCCAGGTGGCGATCCGCACGCCGGGCTCTCCGCAGGCACCATCTAGCATCACTGAAAGCCACCCTTGGCCGTCGGCGCTCCGCCAATCCATGGCCCGTACTCTTCTGACCATCAGCCTGCTGGCACTCCTGCCTGCCCCGCTGGCACTCTGTGGGCCTGCCGGCGCCCAGGTCGCCGGCTACGGACAGACCATGGGCACAAGCCCCCAGGAACGCCAGGTTTATGACGGCGGTGCCTCCAAATCCTCCGTGTTGGATGCCACCAATCCCATCGACCTGATGAATCGGTTGCGCCGCAGCACGGCCATGGATGACGCCACCTCCCCAGACCAGGCCGTTGATAAGGCCCTCAAGGATTTTGATTCCCCGGCGCCGGCTGCGACCCGCCCAGGGCTGGCTGGACCGTAGGCGAACTGGCCACCCCTCCCCCTTGCTTTGGTTTTGCTGCGTTCGATTGCGAGCGCAGCAACTGCATCGACCAATTCGCCGCCAGTTGGTCGAGCACCGGATCGGCGTTGCCCGTCTTGCCACTGCGTTGCTTGGCGTTGGTCAGGGCCGTCAAGGCGGCGGGGGTATCGCCGCTCTTCTGCAGCAACAAGGCCAGGGCCACCATGGGACGTGGATCCTGGGGAAATGAGACCGCCAACTTTTGATAGGTGGCCTTGGCCTGCGGCCTCTGTCCCACACGGTCTTGAATCTCGGCCAGTAACAGCCCCAGGCCCAGGGCCTGGGGCTTAATTCCGGGGGTGGTGGCGGCGGTGAATGCCGCCTGGACCTGGCGCAGGGCCTGGCTTCCCTTGCCCTGTTCGAGTTGCAGCAGGCTCATCAATTGCAGCGCTTCCACCTGGTGGGGTTGGCGACTCAGGATCTGACGCAACTCCCGTTCAGCTCCCGTCGGATCACCGCTATCCCTGCGCAGTTCAGCCAGCATCAACCGCAGGGACCACCGTTCCGGTTCCCGATCAGCCATGGGCTCCAGCAGGGCGATGGCCTCCTGCTGCCGGCCCAGACCCACCAGCAATTCCAGCAGTCGCTGGCGATCGGTATCACTGGACTCGTGGCGCTCTTCCCGCTGCACGAGCCCGTTGATTTCCTTCTCCAAGATGGTTTGGCGCGGATCGCCCGCCGACCGGTTGACGCCGCTGCGCTGGCCCAGCCACCAACCCGCCCCCATGGCCAACAGCGTCAGGGCGATGGCGGCGGCAAGCCCATAGGCTCCAAAACGACGGGGCTGGGTCAACATCCGGAACCAGAAAGGGCAAGGCCCGCAGGGAGACTACTGTTCACGCTCGCTACATTGACCTCACCGCCGCTTGGGAGCTGCTGCGCCGCACCCAAGCCCCCCCCCCACCATGCGTCAGCACCCCATTCCCCCGGTCACCGAACCGTTGCAATACCGGGCCATCGGTGTCGTCCGTGGGGTTTACGAACCCAGCGATCCGACCGTGCTCACCCGTGGGGCGATCCGCACCGCCGATGGTCAAGCCATTGAAGCGGTCGTGTTGGGCCGGCTGCTCACCTTGATGCGCCGGCACCTCGATTTATCCCTGCCCCATCTCTGGGT
>JBILDB010000311.1:0-3313 GCA_044352805.1 Cyanobium sp. | reverse complement strand
GCCAGGGCAACCATGGGCGCGAAGCGAAGCGAGGGGCCTGGGTGACTCAGGCGGCTGGCCTTCAGCAGGGGCAAGCAGTCAAACATTGGGCAGTCTAGGTTTTTTATGTAACTCCCCCAGCATAGCCAAAATATATACCTAGAAGCTGGATCTGTTTAACCTATTCAAACTTTCCGGCTATTTAGTAGGCCTGAGTTTGATTGTTGAGCCAACCTTAATCACATCCCCGTGATGCAGTATCCCCCATCCACATAAATCACCTGGCCGGTGATGCCGCTGGCCAAAGGGCTGGCCAGGAAAGCGGCGGTGGCGCCGACCTCCTCCTGGGTGACGGTGCGCCGCAGGGGGGCCTTGGCTTCGACGTTGTGGATCATGTCGAGAATGCCGCCGATGGCGGAGCTGGCCAGGGTGCGGATCGGGCCGGCGCTGATGGCATTCACCCTCACCTGGTTATCGGGGCCCAGTTCGGCGGCGAGATAGCGCACCGAGGCCTCCAGTGCCGCCTTGGCCACGCCCATCACGTTGTAGTTGGGGATGGCCCGCTCAGCGCCCAGATAGCTGAGGGTGATCACGCTGGCGCCCGGGTTGAAAAGGGGCTTGGCATAGCGGCACAGGGGCGCCAGGGAGTAGGCGCTCACCTCCAGGGCCCGGGCAAAGCCCTCGGGGCTGATGGCGGAATAATCGCCGATCAGCTCCTCCTTGCCGGCGAAGGCCAGGCAGTGGATCAGCACATCCAATGAGCCCCAACTAGCGGCCACCTGGGCGAACAGCGCCTCGATCTGGGCGGGATCCTGCACGTCGAGGGGTTCGAACAGGCTGGGATTGAGGGGCGCTGTCAGGTCGCGCACCTTGCCCTCAAAGCGCCCCTTCTCATCAGGCAAGTAGGTCACACCCAGCTCGGCACCGGCGGCGTGCAGCTGCTGGGCGATGCCCCAGGCGATCGACTTGTTGTTGGCAATGCCAGTGACCAGGGCCTTCTTGCCGCGCAGATCTAGGAGCATGGGGAATGACGCCGCCGGCGGCGCTGGGTTGTGCGATCGGGGGATTCTCCCGCAGCGCCTGGAAAACCCTGCTGAAGCTTGGTGATTGGCGAGATCGAGTGACGATCAGGAAGGCGAAGGGATGACAAAGGGATATTTGGCGGCGTGGCTATTAATAGGACCAGGACAAACAGGGCCGCAGGTGCCCCAGGCCACCACCAACCCCCCCACCGATGGCAGGCCCAGCCCAACACCAATCCCTGCGCCCCCAACCCTGGTGGCCGGGCCAGCCGCTGCCGTGGCCTGCTGCCCAGCGGCCGGAGGATGGGGCGCCGCTGGAGCCCTGGCTGCTGCGGGTGGATCGCAGCAATCCACGGGTACTCGCCGTCTCGGCGGAGCTGGAGGCCCTGCTGTCGTGCCAGGACCGGGATCACGTCAACCGTTTGCAGCGACCTGATGATCGCCAGCGCACCCTGCTGGGGCGCGGCGTCTTGCGGTTGGTGTTGGGCGCCTGTTTGGGCTTGGATCCGGCGGCCCTGCGCTTTGCCGCCGGCGCCCACGGCAAGCCGCAGCTGCTGCACCCTGGCCCCCCAACGCCCCAAGGCAAACCGCCCCAATTCAACATCTCCCATTCCGGCGAACTCATCCTGCTGGCTTTCCACGCTGCGGCTCCGGTGGGGGTCGATGTAGAGCGTCTGCAACCCGACCTGGACTGGCGGCCCATTGCGCGGCGCTGCCTGGCTCCCGCCCAGGTCGAATCATTGCTGGCCCTGCCACCGGCCGAAGCCGCCTCAGCTTTTGTGGAGTGCTGGTGCGCCCTGGAGGCAGGCCTCAAGGCGCGCGGGGTGGGCTTGGCCCAGGCCAGCGAGCCCCATGCCCTGGCGATCGAGCCGCAGCTGCGGCGCTGGCGGCTGGACCTGCCGGCGGGCTACAGCGGGGCAGTAGCGCTGTTGGATCCCGCCTGAAGCGCTCTTGAATGCCCCGGCGGCTCCTACTCACGGCCCCGGCGGCTCCTCCTCAGGCAGATCATCTTTGAGATCTTCGGGCTTGAGGGGCTGGCCTAGCAGCTGTTTCTCGGCGCGATTGACCGCCCGGGGACTGCTGAGCAGGTCCCACTTGGTTAGTTGGGGCAGCGGATCGCGATGGTCCTCAGCGCGCCTGGGGGGCGGCACCCAGACAAAGCGGCTGCGGGGAGCCTTTTCCTGGCAGAGCTGGGCCATCTGGCGGCGCAGGGCCCAGCGCACCCGTCCCCACTCCAGAGCCCCGTAGAACTCCTGGCGGGGCGCCCGCCCGCCACTGTGGGGATTGGGTCCATCTCCCCCCATCAGGCGTGCCGCATCCGGATTCCAGCGGGGCCGGCAGATCCCCTCGGTTTCGGTGTCGGTATCGAGCCAGATGTGTAACCCCTCCCCCCCGGGGCGCGTCACTACCGCCAGGCCATCGCCGCTGCGCTGGCGCGGCAAGGGAAACACCCTGCCACTGCTGCGCTGGCTCAAAGGCACACAGCCGGCAAGCATCAACAGGGTCAGGGCCAGCGCAGCGATGCCCCGCTGGTGTGCGGAGGGACAACGGCGCTGAATCCGGCGGGGCGCCACGCGAAAACAGGGAATGCAATCCCGGCATGATCGCCCTTGATCCGCCCGCTGGCCCCATGGCCCTCACCGCCTCGACGATGCTGCCCCTGCGAACGGCCCTGCCGTTATCGCTGATGCAGGAGCAGCTCACCCCCGTGGTGGGCTCCCTGCCCCAGGCCTGGGCCCTGGAGGGAAGACCGGTGCTGGTGATGTTTCTTTGCCCCCACTGCCCTTTCGTGAAGCACATCGAGGCCGAACTGGGACGCCTGGGCCGCGATCTGGATGAGCAGGCGGGCCTGATCGCCATCCGCAGCAACAGCCTCAGCAGCCACCCCCAGGACGGACCCGCTGAGATGGCAGCCCAGGCCCAGTCCCATGGCTGGACCTTTCCATATCTGGCCGACGACAGCCAGGCGGTGGCCAAGGCCTTTCGGGCGGCCTGCACGCCCGACCTGTTTCTGTTTGATCGGGCCCACCGGCTGGCCTATCGCGGCCAGCTCGATGGCAGCCGTCCCGGCCAGCCCACTCCCTGCGACGGCCGGGACCTGCGCGGCGCCCTGGCGGCCCTGCTGGCGGGGCGGACGCCAGTGGCTGAGCAGATCGCGGCGATCGGCTGCAACATCAAATGGCACCCCGGCCAAGAGCCGGACTGGGCCTGAGCCACCCCTGGCGGGCTCACCTGTTTGACTTAAGGTTGCCACCATGCCCGTTCCCCCCTTCAGCCTCGAAGAGCAGCTGAGGCAGCTCGGCGACAGCCTT
>JBILDB010000050.1:0-10758 GCA_044352805.1 Cyanobium sp. | reverse complement strand
ACTCACTCAACTGCACCGGAATCGGCGTGGCGGCGGCCATCAGCAGCAGGGGATGGACCCCAAGGGCGATGGCGATTTCCAGGGGCTTGCCCAGGGCCGCCGCCTTACGCAAATGCCGCGCTCCGCCCCGCACGCTCAGCCAATGCACCGTCATGGTGTTGATGGACTGGCGTTGCAGGCGGTAGACACCCACATTGGGGGTGCCGGTTTCGGGATCCTTGGTGATCACCAGGCCCAGGGTGATCACGCCGCCGGCGTCCCCCGGCCAAGGCCGCAGCAGGGGCAAGTTGTGCAGGTTGACCTGGTCGCCTTGCAGCACCACCTGGCGGCAGGGCGGCGTCAAATCCCGGTCCGGCCGAGCCCGAGCCAGGTCCCAAAGCAGGCCGCCATAGCGCTTCAGGTCGGCCAGGCCCTTGGGGGGGCGAGGTTGCTGGAGCAGGGCCAGGCGCTCGCCGAGGGCCTCCAGTTCTTGGGGTCGCTCCATACCCATCGACCAGAGCACCCGCTCCACGGTGCCGAGCAGGTTGACGGCCACCGGCATCGATGAGCCCCGGACGTTCTCAAAGATCAGGGCCGGTCCACCCAGGGCCAGAACCCGGTCGGCGATCGCAGCCAGTTCAAGATCTGGATCAACCGGCGATGTGATTCGTCGCAATTGGCCGCGCCGTTCGAGCAACTGCAGAAAGCCACGCAAGTCGCGGCCCTGTTGCGCCATTACTCCAGGCACGCTGAGGTTCCTCTGTGCCACTCCACTTTGGCGCATCGCAACCGCCCTTGGGGCCAGGACCCGAGGGAATCAAACCAAAGAAAAAGTCCAAATAATCAGTATCAATGGAGACAAAATTAGGCATTACATGGGCAAACGCTTACCAATGTTGCCCTTGATACACAGGTCGGTAGCGGCAAGATTGAGTATTGCTACGGATGGTTAAGGGCTTGAAAAGACCCATACCATCAGCACATTCTAAAAAAATTCTTAAGAGGTCACCCTGGGATGGCAACCGCGACTGAAGAACCGCGTACCAAGCTTGTCCAATCCCTATTCCGATCCTTCAGCCAATGGCCTCCTCGCAAGCTAGCCAGTCTGGTTGGCTTAGGACTGATCCCGTTTGTCACCATGCCCCAGTTGAGCCATTACCTGGCAGCCGAAGCGGCAAGTACCACCAGCAACTCCACTGCCCAAACCTGGTTCCCGGCAGAGTATCGGCCTTGGAAGCAATCCAGCGCCTGGAAACCCCAAACCAGTTCGTTCCTCTGGGATCATCCCTCCTGCAAATCGGAGCAAACATGCCTGCCGGTCAAAGTCCTTACCCGTGACGATTGCGATCTTCTCGCCGTCTCCGCATCCCTGGTAAATCCCTCCACAGGCCAAACTTTGCTGGCCACGGTCCAGAGGCCAAAAGTGGAAGCTGGCCGCGAGCAACATCTGACGCTGCGTTGGAACATGCATCCAAGCCAAGCCCATGAGACCTTAGCCCGTGAAAACGACCGCAAAACCCAAATCGATACCCTGGGCGATCGTCAAGGCAACTCCAGCCTGAATGAGCTCGCGGTGGCCCGCATCAGTGCCAAGTTGTTTCCCGCGCCCCCCGCATGGCAATCCGTGACGATCCAGGAGATTCGTTGCCTCTGAACGCCCCGGACCAGGGCTGACACACTGGCCTGCGCCAGCCTGGGATGCCCAGATCGTTCACGATGCAAATCAACTATTTCCATACCTCCGAGGCGGTGCCGCCGGTCCTGTCCCCGGCCGAAGGGGGACCAGATGCCGCGGTGGTGATTGATGTGCTGCGGGCTACCACCACGATTGCCTGGTCACTGCAGAACGGCGCCGAGGCGGTCGAGGCCTTCGCCGATCTCACCGCCTTGGAAACCGCCGCCGCCGCCTGGCCCGCGGAGCGGTGCCTGCGGGCGGGAGAGCGGGGCGGTCAGCGCGTCAGCGGTTATGACCTGGGCAACTCCCCCTTGGCGGTCACGCCGGAACTGGTGGGGGGCAAACGCATTTTCATGAGCACCACCAACGGCACCCGTTCCCTGAAATCGGTCGGCGCCGTGCCTTTGCTGCTCACCGCCTGCCTGCCCAACCGGCGGGCCGTGGCCAGGCGCTTAATCGAACGGGACAGCCAGCGGGTCTGGATCGTCGGCAGCGGCTGGGAGGGCGATTATTCCCTGGAGGACAGTCTGGCGGCGGGAGCCCTGGCCGCCGCCCTGCAGGAATTGGCCCAGGATGGCCAACCGCTGATCAACTACGGCAACGACGAAATGGTCGCCGCCCTGGCCCTTTGGCAGCAGTGGTCCCTGGACCCTGAAGGCTGCCTGAGGACCGCCAGCCACGGCCAACGGTTGATCGGCCTCGGCGATCATGATGCCGACTTCGCCTGCTGTGCAGCGGTCGACAGCCTTGAAATCGTGCCGATGCAGGCCGAAGCAGGAGTGCTGCGGGCCAGCTGAACCGCCGGGGCACGGAGAGTCCAGTAAGGAGTTGGCCAGGGCCTGGGACGGCGCCTAAAGTCTGCCTGCGGCCTGCGAATCAAAGACGTTGAGCAGTTTTTTGGCGGCGGCCCTCCAGCTCACCAGCACCCCGGATCCCGACGCCAATCTGGCCGCAGCGGAAGAGCAAATCGAGATTGCCGCCCGGCGGGGCGCCGAGCTGGTGGGGCTGCCTGAAAACTTCGCCTTCATGGGAGCCGACCAAACGCGGCTCGAACTGGCTGCGACCCTGGCCGAACGCTGCAGTCGCTTTTTGGTGACAATGGCCCGTCGCTACCAGGTGACCCTGCTGGGAGGAGGCTTTCCGGTGCCGGCAGGCGAAGGCGCCACCTACAACCGCTCTGAACTGGTGGGCACCGAAGGCCAACTGCTGGCGCGCTACGACAAAATCCATCTCTTCGATGTCGACATCCCCGATGGCACCACCTACCGGGAATCGGCGACGGTGCGTCCTGGGCAGGAGCTGCCGCCCGTGGTGGATGTACCGGGCCTCTGCCGAGTCGGACTATCTATTTGTTACGACGTCCGCTTCCCGGAGCTATACCGCCACCTGGCTGCCGCCGGGGCCCAGGTGCTGCTGGTGCCCGCCGCCTTCACCGCCTACACCGGCAAGGACCATTGGCAGGTGCTGCTCCAGGCCCGGGCGATCGAGAACACCGCCTACGTGGTCGCCCCCGCCCAGACCGGCCTCCATTACGGCCGTCGCCAAACCCATGGCCATGCCTTGGTGATTGATCCCTGGGGGACGGTGCTGGCGGATGCGGGGCTGGCACCGGGCCACGCCATGGGACCCATCGATACCGACCACAGTCAACGGGTCAGGCAACAGATGCCCAGCCTGCGCCATCGTCATCCGACGTTGTTCTGAGCGCCAGATGGGCGTCGGGACAGCAAGCAAAACGGGCCCCCAAAGCCCCATACCCCACCCGCGACGGTTGCCTCGGAGCCTTCTCCATGGCCTCTGGGTGGCTAGCTGCATGGTTGCTGCCGTGGCGGAACCCGCGCCTGTCCTGGCAGGAAGCACGCTCTCGGCCTGGCGCGTCAGCCCGGATCGGGGTATCGAACTGAGGACCGCCCCGGGCACCCCGGTGCGGGCCTATTACGAGGAAGGCAGCCAGGGGGCAGGGCCGCGTATCTGGTTCGACCTGCCCGGAGCCCCACTGCGGCGTCGCGCCCTGACCGGCGCGGGCCTGCTGCAGGAGGTGCGGGTAGGGCAGCCCGACGAGGGGACCACCCGGCTGGTGCTGGAGTTCAGGCCGGGCCTGCGGCTCGATCCGCGCCAATTGCGCTTGGTGGGCACCAGCCGGGACCGCTGGCGCATGGATCTGCGCCAGTTTCCCCCCAGGAGCCTGCCCATCCTGGGGGAAGGTCAGATGGAAAGCCCCGCCTGGACCGCCCAGGCAGGTCAGAACTTGCGGGCTCCCCGCCTTAGCCCGATTCTTGGCCGAGGGCAGAGCAACCAGGCCAACACCCCTTTACCCCGTCTGAGACGGGGTCGCTACCTGGTGGTGATCGATCCCGGCCATGGCGGCCCAGACCCTGGGGCCATAGGCATCCAGGGCCTGCGGGAAACCGACGTGGTGCTGGATGTGGCCCTGCAAACCGCCAGGCTGTTGCAATCCAGGGGTGTGCAGGTGCTGCTTACCCGCACTTCGGAGGTGGATGTGGACCTGCCCCCCCGGGTGGAACTGGCCAACCGCAGCCAGGCCGACCTGTTCGTGAGCCTGCACGCCAATGCCCTGACCATGGATCGACCCGATGTGAACGGGATCGAGACCTTCTATTACGAGGGTGGTCTTTCCTACGGCCTGGCCAATGCATTGCAGCAACGCCTGATGGCAATCTCCCCCGGCACCCCCGACCGGGGCGCCCGGCCAGGGCGCTTTTTCGTGATCCGCCGCACGGTGATGCCCTCGGTCCTCACTGAAATGGGCTTCGTCACCGGCGAGATCGACGCACCGCGGTTGGCCAGCCGGCCTTACCGTCGCCAGCTTGCGCAGGCCCTCGCCGCCGGCATCCTGTCCTTCCTGACGCACTCCTCTTGAGCCTCCTCATCGGACTGTTCGACAGCGGCCTCGGCGGTCTGACCGTGTTGCGCCAAGTCCACTCCCTTTATCCCCACAGTCGCTGCCTCTATCTGGGCGACACGGCCCGGGTGCCCTATGGCCAGCGCTCCTGTGCCGATCTGCGGGAGATCGCCGCGGAGGTGGCCCATTGGCTGCGCCACCAAGGGGTGGGAGTGCTGGTCATGGCCTGCAACACCTCCAATGCCGTGGCCTTCGATGTGGCCGTTGCCGAAGCCGGTGTGCCGGTGCTGGGCCTGATCGACAGCATGGCCGCCGAAATCCGCAGCGACCGGGTGGGGGTGCTGGCTACCCCCGCCACCGTGGCCAGCGGGGCCTACCGCAGGGCCATCCAGGCGGTGCGTCCCGAGGCCGAAGTGCTCGAAATCGCCTGTCCCAATTTTGTGCCCTCCATTGAGGCCGGCATCCGCGACGGAGCAGAACTGAGGGCCGCAGCCAAGGCCCACATCGAACCGCTGCTGGCTGCTCGGGTGGAGGCGATTGTGTTGGGGTGCACCCACTACCCGATGTTGCGCCCAATGCTCAAGGAACTGGTGCCGGTGGGGGTTCGGCTGCTGGATCCCGCCGCCGCCGTGGCTAGACGGCTCGGTCCCCTGCTCACCAGCCTGGGGGATCCCTCGGAACGGGAAAGCCAGGGGGTACCACTCCCCCCTCCCATGGAACGCACCCGCTTCTGCGTCACCGGCTCGGCCCGGGATTTTGCGATCGCCGCCACCGACTGGCTGGGATCGGAGCCCCTGGTTCGCAGCGTCAGCCTCCAGTCACCAGTGCGGGGCTTCTAGGATCTCCACGTATGGGAGGAGTCGTGACCACGGTTGCAGAGCTGCTACAGCCGGTTGAGTCCGACCTGGACACTCTTCTGGCCGAACTTCGCACTCTCATTGGTGCCGGCCATCCCATCCTGCAGGCGGCGGCTGAACATCTTTTTGCTGCAGGCGGTAAGCGGCTGCGCCCAGGCATTGTCTTGTTGCTCTCCAAAGCCATCTCCCCAGACGGCACTCTCAGTGCCCGGCACAGGCGCCTGGCCGAGATCACCGAAATGATCCATACCGCCTCCCTGGTCCACGATGATGTGGTGGATGAGGCCGCCACCCGTCGAGGCGTCGCCACGGTCCATAGCCGCTTCAATCACCGGGTGGCAGTGTTGGCCGGTGATTTTCTCTTTGCCCAGGCCAGTTGGCACCTGGCAAACCTTGACGATCTCGAAGTGGTCAAACTCCTCTCGCGGGTGATCATGGACCTGGCTGAAGGGGAAGTGCGCCAAGGGTTGTTTCGCTACGACACTGGCCAGAGCCTCGAGACCTATCTCGATAAGAGCTATTGCAAGACCGCCTCCCTAATGGCCAACAGCGCCCGAGCCTGCGGTGTTCTCTCCGAGCTCGAACCAGAAAGGCTCGCTAGCCTGTACCAGTTCGGCCGACAACTGGGCCTGGCTTTCCAGGTTGTCGATGACATCCTCGATTTCACCGGCAGCGACCAGGAACTGGGCAAACCAGCCGCCAGCGACCTGGCCGCTGGTTATTTGACCGCTCCGGTGCTCTATGCCCTTGAGGAGCGGCCTGCCCTGGCCGGCCTGATTGAGAGGGAATTTTGTAATGAAGGTGACCTTGAGCAGGCCCTTTCCCTGGTGCGCGATTGTGAGGCAATTCCCCGTTCGCGCCAATTGGCGGAAGGCTTTGCTCGCGAGGCCCAGACAGCGATCAGCTGGTTACCGCCGTCGGAATCCCGCGGCGCCCTTAGGGCATTGCCTGATTTCGTCCTGAGTCGGTTGTACTGAGACTCCTGCCTCGGGCCCTCACTCCAGGCGCAGGTCCGCCAAGCTGCCCAGCAGGTAATCGGCACTGTCCTGCAATTCGCTGAGGTCTGTCGCTGACAGCTCGGTACCCGGCACCACATGAACCACACAGCCGGCGGCCCGGGCCGATTGGGCCCCGGCCAGGGAATCCTCGAAAGCCCAGCAGTCGGCAGGGGCGACCCCCAGGCGCTGGGCGGCAAGCAAAAACGGATCCGGCGCCGGCTTGCCGACGCGCAGTTCCGGATCATCCCCTACCACCCGCTCGCGGATGATTCCCAGCCAAGGGTGGGGAGCACATTTACGCTCGACCGCGTCCCTGCCACTGCTGGTAACCAGGGCCATGGCCACCTGCAGGTCCCTGAGGCGCTCCAGCAAACCGCGCGCACCAGGCATGGGAGCAGCCCCCCGTAGCAGCCGCTGGGCGATTGGTTGTTGCACGGCCAGCAATTCGGCGGCGGTGGGCACAGCCTGACCCGCCTCACCAATCCAGGCACGCACCTGATCGACGTTGTCACTACGGCGCCGCCCCCGCAGACTCATTAGCTGTCCAGGGGGCAGCAGCAGGCCAAAACGAGCCGCAGCTTGGCTCCAGGCCCGGGAGTGGTGGGGCTCGGTATCAAGGAGCAGCCCATCCAGATCAAACAGGCAGGCGGCGGGTCGATTCATGGTTCCAGCCTGAAGTTCGGGAAGACTGGAAAGCGAGGCCCCCTAGTCCCCGTCTGGATAGCGGTCTTCCAGGGCCGTTTCCAAGGTGGTGAGCAATAAAACCAGGGCATCATGTTGATTGAGATCCGGTCCACTGACCTGTTGAATCCAGCGATCGCAGAACGCCTCAATTTGAAGGAACAGATCGCCGCCACCACTCAGGGTCGTCATCACCTGCTCCATGCGGGCCTCGTCGATCTCGGGGGGGAAACCCACCACATAGCGGCGACCATCCGTGCCCGCATACGAAAGCACACCCTGATCATCCAGGCTGGGGGCTGCCACTGGGGTTACGGGTGCTTCTTCCTCCATGGCCCATCCTGCTGCTGTTTCATGCCTAGCTGCGCCGGCAGCAATTGCCAAGGGCCAATCAGCACCCCTGATGGTCCCAAGCCTGGGAGGGCGGCGTTTACGGCGGGAAAACGTAAGATTTAACTGTTGAGTCGCTCCATGCGGTAGGTCACGAAGGTCCCCACCGGGCTCCAAAGTAGATAGGGCACCAACAACAGGGCCGCCGGCCTGCTGATGGGCAGCAGGGCTGCGGCCAGCACCATCCCCCAAAGCCACCCTGCCAGGCCTACCAACGTGCCGTTACGCAGGCGACGGGTGCGACAAATGACCCAGGTGTAGCTCTGCACCAACACCAACAGCCCCAGATAGGCGGCCAAAAGCTTGCCGCTGCCGCTGGCCGCCCAGGCCTGGAGAGCCGAAACAAAGAAACAGAGGTAGATCACCAACCAGATGGCCGGAATCCAGCGCTCAAAGGTGAGCCAGCGGGGCCGGCGCAACTGCAAAAACCAGCGAAATTCCCGGCGACTGGGGGTGAGAACCAGGATCACCAGCACCATCCAGGCAGCGATTACCAGCCAGGCGGGCATGGAATCAAGAGCAAGGGCTAACGCCCATCGTTTCACCGGGACAGCCCCTGCGCTTGACTGCTTCACAGCGCAACGTGATCCATGGCTGAGGCCCTCCCCAACCCAGACGCCACCCCAGCCGCGTCAGCCGCGTCAGCCAGCATCGAATCGGTGCTGCACGAGCAGCGTCGCTTTGAGCCCCCTGCCGCCTTGGCCTCCCAGGCCCGCATCGGCTCGATACAGGCCTATGAGGCCTTGGTGGCGGAAGCTGAGGCCGACCCGGATGCTTTCTGGGGGGCCCGGGCTCGCCAGGAGCTGCACTGGTTCACCCCCTTTGAGAAGGTGCTCGATTGGAGCGACCCTCCTTCGGCCCGCTGGTTTGAGGGGGGTACCACCAATCTCGCCTACAACTGCCTCGATCGCCACCTGGAGGGCCCCCGGGCCGACAAGCTGGCCCTGATCTGGGAGGGGGAGCCGGGGGACGAGCGGCGCTTCACCTACCGCCAGTTGCACGCCGAGGTGGGCAAGGCCGCCAATGCCTTGCGCAGCCTGGGCATTGGCAAGGGAGATCTGGTCGCCTTGTACATGCCGATGGTGCCCGAGGCGGCCATCGCCATGCTGGCCTGTGCCCGCATCGGGGCTCCCCACTCGGTTGTGTTCGGAGGCTTTTCGGCCGAAGCCCTGCGGGATCGCCTGATCGACGGAGACGCCAAGGCGGTGATCACCGCCGATGGTGGCTTCCGCAAAGACAAGGCGGTGGCCCTCAAGCCGGCGGTGGATGCGGCCCTGGCCGCCGGCGCCTGCCCCACGGTGGAACATGTGCTGGTGGTGCGCCGTACGGGCGAACCGACCGCCATGGAAGCGGGCCGGGACCTGTGGTGGCATGACCTGGTGGACGGCCAAAGCCCCGATTGCCCGGCCGAACCGATGGCCAGCGAAGACCGCTTATTCGTGCTTTACACCTCCGGCTCCACCGGCAAACCCAAGGGGGTGGTCCACACCACGGCTGGTTACAACCTCTGGGCCCACCTCACCTTCCAGTGGATCTTCGACATCCGTGAAGACGACATCCACTGGTGCACGGCCGATGTGGGCTGGATCACCGGCCACAGCTACATCGTTTACGGCCCCCTCTCCAACGGCGCCACCACGGTGATGTACGAAGGGGCGCCGCGGCCCTCTAAGCCAGGGGCCTTCTGGGAAGTAATCGAAAAGCACCGCTGCACCATTTTTTACACCGCGCCCACGGCAATCCGCGCCTTCATGAAAAGTGGCCGCGAGGTGCCGGACCGTTCCGATCTAACCAGCTTGCGGCTGCTGGGCACGGTGGGTGAGCCCATCAATCCCGAAGCCTGGATGTGGTACCGGGATGTGATCGGTGGCAACCGCTGCCCGGTTGTCGACACCTGGTGGCAAACGGAGACCGGCGGCGTGATGATCAGTCCCTTGCCGGGGGCCACCGCCACCAAACCAGGCTCCTGCACCTTGCCCCTGCCGGGCATTGCCGCCGATGTGGTCGACCTGGAAGGCCGCAGCGTCGGTGTCGACCAAGGCGGCTACCTGGCCGTGCGACGGCCCTGGCCGGGCATGATGCGCACCGTCCATGGCGACCACGAACGCTTCCGCAAGAGCTATTGGGAGCACATCCCACCGATTAACGGCGAATACATTTATTTCGCCGGCGACGGGGCCCGCCGAGATGCCGATGGCTATTTCTGGGTCATGGGACGGGTGGATGACGTCATCAACGTCTCCGGCCATCGCCTGGGCACCATGGAGATTGAATCCGCCCTGGTGAGCCATCCCGCCGTGGCTGAAGCGGCGGTGGTGGGCCGGCCCGACGAACTCAAAGGCGAAGCGATTGTGGCCTTTGTCAGCCTGGAGGGGGGCCGCAGCGGTGACGAAGCCCTCGAAGCCGAATTGCGCCGCCACGTCGGACAGGAAATCGGCCCGATCGCCCGGCCCGATCTGATTCGTTTCAGCGATGCTCTGCCCAAAACCCGCAGCGGCAAGATCATGCGTCGTCTGTTGCGCTCAATCGCCGCCGGCCAGGAGGTCAGTGGCGACACCAGCACCCTCGAAGATCGATCGGTGCTGGATGCGTTGCGGGTATGAGGGGCAAACTGGGCGTCAGGAGAGGCCGGGGGGCAGGACACCGGCCGTGGGCTGGCACATCAGATAGATGAACCAGATCGCCCCAACCACAGGCAGCAAGGTGATGAAAACCCAGGCCCAGTGCTTGCCAGCATCGCGCAAGCGGCGGACGCTTAGGGACAATGTGGGTACCAGGACAACAAGGGCATAAATCGAATAAATCCAACCAAAGATATTTGAAATCTAGCTAAATAAGATCAAGCCAAGGCTAACGATGAAATTCGCTAGCGTGAACTACCAATAGGATGGTCGGCGTGAGCGCCCCTCGAAGTCAAAACTCCTCTGCCAGGCACTTGTAAAGGATTCAATTAGCTCAGACATGAAATCATCATTGCAACGGACCCAGGTTGTGGCACGAAGGGGGCGGCGTCAATCACTTTTGGACGCACTGTGATCACCCCAACGCACAATCGTCTCCGCCAACCGATCGATCTGACGCGCTCGGGCCGGATCATCGGCCCAGTCGCCCAGAAACTGCTTGCGCAGACCGGCACTGGCTGGGGTGAGGTGGTCACCGGGTAGCTCCAGTAGTTCGCTGGCATCGTCCTGACGTTGCCCCAAAGTGTCGAAAAGCCGAGGGCTCTGGTCGAGCTCGTCGCGGCGAAACCGCACCAGCAGGTTGCGCGGTTGGCGATAGCCGCTGGCGATCTGGCGCAGGGTTTCCGCCGGTGAA
>JBILDB010000310.1:0-3324 GCA_044352805.1 Cyanobium sp. | reverse complement strand
GTGTGGGGCGCCCACGATCTGCCTGGCGCCCTTGAGCAACTGGCCGATCCGGAACGCCCCCTGTGCCTCCCCCCCCAAGCCACGAAGGCGCACCCAGCCCCGCCGGTCCTCGACCTGGCGGATGTAAGGGGCCAAGGCCATGGCAGGCGAGCCTTGGAAATCGCCGCCGCAGGAGGCCACCACCTGCTGCTGGTGGGCCCCCCCGGCAGTGGCAAAACCATGCTGGCCAGGCGATTAGCCGACCTGCTGCCAGCGCTGCCCCAGGAAGAAGCCCTGGAACTGACCCAACTTCATTCCGTGGCCGGTCTGTTGGAGGAGGGCGCAGGCCTGATACGCCATCGCCCTTTCCGCAGCCCCCACCACAGCTGTTCAGCAGCGGCGTTGGTGGGCGGGGGGAGCCGGCCGCGACCAGGGGAGCTCAGCCTGGCCCATAGGGGCGTGCTCTTTCTCGACGAACTGACGGAGTTCCGTCGAGAGGTTCTCGACCAGCTCAGGCAACCGTTGGAAGCACGGGAGGTGTGGATCAGCCGGGCGCGGGACCGCTGTCGTTTTCCCTGCGCGATCACCCTGGTGGCCGCCACCAACCCCTGTCCTTGCGGCTGGTGGGGGGATCGGGAGCGGGAATGCCGCTGTACAGAAGGGGTCCGGCGTCGCTACTGGGGACGGCTCTCAGGGCCGCTCCTGGATCGCATCGATCTGCAAGTGGTGATGCAAAGGGCCCAGCCCAGGGAGCTGGTTTCCGCCCTGGATGTCATAGGGGAGGCAAGGCCCAGGGGGGAATTAGGGGTAGAGGGACCGGAAACAACGGCCCAGGTGGCAAGCCGGGTCAAGACCGCTCGAGCGCGAATGGTGCGCCGTAACCCCGGGGGTTGCTCCAACAGCGACTTGCCCACTGCTGCCCTCAAGGAGGTGCTTGGGCTGGATCAAGCCTGCGTAAACCTTTGGGAAGCCATCATCACGCAGCGGCGTCTTTCAGCCCGCAGCTCCGATCGCATCTTGCGGGTGTCGCGCACCCTGGCCGACCTTAAAGGGGCCAAGACGGTCGGAACCGGGGAAATTTCCGAAGCCCTGGGGTACCGAAGCTTTGACCTGTCAACTCGGGAAGCAAATTGAAGAGAGCAAGCAATTTGGAAAGATTCAACCTGGGTAGTCCTGCGGCGAACACTGCAAACACTGAATGCCAACCGGCGAGCAGCCAAGCCTGGTTGTTTGCAGGGATAGCCCCCAGGAGCAACGCGTGGGAACCGATCATCCAGAGCGGCAGATGGTTCTGCCCAGAGCGTTCTTTGCAAGTCAGCCATAGCCAAAGCCTATGCTGAAAAGCAGGTAGAGGGGAGCGAAGGCCCAAACTCAACGGCGGCGGCGACGCTGCTGAGCTTTGCGCTTGTACTTCTCAGTAGGGGTCTCGTGGTGGCGCAGTCGCTTGAGGTCGGCGAAAATGCCGGCCTTGGAGACCTGGCGCTTAAAGCGGCGGAGGGCCGATTCGATCCCTTCGTTTTCGCCGACGGTGACCTGGGTCATGAAAGGCTGTGTGAACGCAAACAGTAAGGCAACCTAGCAAGAGGGGGTTTCCTCAACGGGCGGTGGCGGCAGGGCCGCTTACGGCAGAAGGCCAGGCGGAGGTGTACAGATAGACGTGGCCGAGGTTGCGGCCCTTGAACTGCCGGCGCATCAGCCGCCAACCCGGCTCCAGCTCAAACTTCAGGAAACCGCCGGCGCTGCCGAAGGTGCGGGCCACCATCATCTCGGGCCCCGCTCCCGCCTGGGTCGGCATGGCCATTAAATAAGTGTCATTGGGACTGCGCACCACCGTGAGGCGATAGCTGGAGGAAAGGTCGCGATCAGCAACCCGCAGCGAATAGCCATTAGCGTCGATGTAGCGGGCGCAGACACCGGTGAAATCAAAACTGGCCAGCAGGGGATTCACCGCCGCCGGTCGCCCCTCCGCAACGGCGAAGCAGGGACGGCCGCCCCGCACCTGCTCGTAGATGTTGAGCTGATAACGGCTGCCGCTACCAATCGGCGCCGCCACCACTAGGAAGCGGCCCTGGTCCAGCTCCCCGGCCCCAAACAGGGACTGGCTGCGCGACGGCAGGCCACCGCCAAGGGACGCGAGCAGGATCAGGGTCGCCAGACCCAGGGCTGGGTATCGGGCTGGGCGAGGGGCCGAGGAGAACATGGAGGCAATCGCGGCAAGACAGATTGAAGTGGCCGTATTTCAGAGAGATCGGGCTGGCAAGACCAGGGCTGGCAGGGCCAGTAAAATCGTTACTCAGGCCTGCTGATTGCTGCGGATAGCGAACAACAAAGCCAGGAGGCAACCGGGAATACTGGCCGCCAGAATCAGGCGCGTAGGCACCACTCCAAGTTCGGGTTGGCCGTAGGCCAGCTCAAAGACCGACCCGGTGGCGGCGATGCCGAGCACGCAGGCCAGGGCCAGCAAAACGCCGGCCAGGGGTTTCATCGGCATGGGGAAAGCTCAGGGCAGCGACTGGACGTGGTCAAGTTCGAAACCATGCTGCCGCAATTCGGTGCTGAGGCTGGCTGTGTCTGTGACCCGATCCACGAACAACACACCCTTGAGATGGTCCATCTCGTGCTGAATGCAACGAGCCAGTAGTCCATCGGCCTTCAGGCGCCGGGCCCGACCCATCTCATCACGGAAGCTGACCTCCACCACGGACGGGCGCACCACTTGCAGATAGACCCCAGGGATGCTGAGACAACCCTCCTCATAGGTATTGCAGGAGGCTCCGGCGGCGGTGATTTCCGGGTTGATCAAAACCAGCGGGGGGGTAGCCGCTTCTTCTAGATCCAGATCGATGACCAACAGCTGCTGATGCACCCCAACCTGGGGAGCCGCAAGGCCGATACCTCGTGCGGTGTACATGCTGCGCAGCATCTCCCGAGCTAGCTCGCGCACTGACTCATCCACCTTGCCGATACGGCGGGCCGTCTGACGAAGCTCCTGCTCCCCGAGGGTGTGGATGCGCCGCGATGGGTCTTCGGAGGGCTCCTTGGGCACAAGCATGGTCTTGTTGCCCTGCTCGGCATGGCGGGCCATCTGGGCGAAGCTGCGCGCCAAAGAGACACCTAAAACAATGGGATTAATTCTAGGGTCCTGAAGTCGGAGGCACCGGTGACAGCAAGGGGTAAGGGGGCACCGCTCTCAGCGTCCATAGCCGTGGGATCGATATCGGTTCCGAAGGAGCCCCTACTGGCCCAGGGGCGCCTTTTCTGGTTGGAACAACGTCCCCAGGAGAACGGTCGCACCACCTTGATGGGCTGCGGATTGCGGGGTAAGCCCCCCCGGGACCTCACCCC
>JBILDB010000309.1:0-3327 GCA_044352805.1 Cyanobium sp. | reverse complement strand
CATCCGACCCGCCTGGGACGCAACCTGGCGGGGACCTTCGGCAGCGACGCCTATGCCCGCGAGGAGCTGGTGGCCGAACTGGGGGCGGTGCTGCTGGGAGATCGATTGGAAATCGGCAGCCCCGTCCAGAACCATGCCGCCTACCTGCAGCACTGGATCACCTTGCTGAAAACAACGCCGGCGTTGCTGTTGCGGCTTCTAGGCGAGGCGCGCCAGGCGGCGGATCTGATCTACCCGGAGCAGGCCAGCGAAGCAAACGCTGCCAACCAGGAGGAGCAGAGCGACTAGCCAAACAAGCAGCAACTAGACCACCTGGACACCATCGTGGGATCCCAGTACCAGGGAACTGGAAACCGGTCTTGGGATCCGAGGCGACCCTCAGCCGAGCAACAATCGCACCATGGCGCCCAGTTGGCCCACGATCCCTTTGCCGCTGACGGCCTCGCCGATCAAGGCGGCGAGGAAACCCAGCATCGCCACCCGACCGTTGAGTAGCTCCACCGCCGCCAAGGCGCCTTTGTTCCAGGGGCGTTGGCTGGTGAGACCCTCTCCGAATCTTTCCACCGGCTCATAGAGGTATGGCTTGTCTGGGGTGTCTGGGGTCACAGGGGTGCTGCGGCAAGGGCGCACCCTAAAACTAAGTAGCCAGGAGCCTCCCCTTGACTCTCCCGCAAGGGGAGGCGTCAGGCTGAATTGATGGGCGTGGGCATGGGCATGACATTGCACAACCTGGCACCCCTACCCATGGTTAATCCCTGGCTCAAAAGGAGCCTGCCAGCAGTGGCGGCCGGCCTGCTGGGGGTAGTCGGCCTGGCCTTGGGGGCCCAGAGCCGGGCGCAATCGGTGCCGTTGCTGCCATCCGTGCCAAAAACCCCAGCGACGCCAGCGCTGACGGCCCCCGCTGGCCAGCCCATGCAACACAACCACCACCACCACCACCAAAACAACAACAACCACAACGGCCACAACCATGAGGTGGGTCCTGCGGGCCGCAGCTATGACCTGCGCTGGCTTGATGCCATGGTCCAACACCACACCGGCGCCCTGCGCATGAGTGAATACGTATTTGATATCGGCGTGCCCGGAGTGGGGACCTTGGCGAAGGAGATCTGGCGGGATCAGGCCCAGGAAATCAAGGCCATGGGCCAATGGCGCAAGGCCTGGTTTCCGGAGGCACCGGTATATCCGGTGGCGCTGGCACCGGGTGGCGACCCAGACACCATGGCCGGCCTGGTCCGCATGAGTGGGGCCCAGATCGCCGCGATGCGCATGATGGAATCGACCCCGAACCGGGACAACCGGGTCCCCTGGTTTCTCGAAGGCATGCTGCAACACCACGGCGGCGCACTGCTGATGGCCCACGATGCCCTCGCCAAGAGTCGTAATCCCGACCTGCGCCGTCTCGCCACCGCCATAATCGTGGCCCAGAGACGTGAAATCATCCAGCTAAGACGCATGCTCAACCATGATGGATTGAACAAACCCGAGTACTACCGCTACGACGCGCTCTTCTCACCCAGTTGAGCCTTGATTACCCAATTCATCGTTATTCATCGTAGTTGTCATCCCATGCCCGCCGCCCGCGCCGCCCTTAGGACCCTGACCGCCGTCGCCCTGATCTTGGCCGCTGGGGCGGCTTGGGCCCAAACCCACACCAACTCCGACATGTTTACCACCCGCGCCGCAGCTGAGAAGCGGGCCCAACAACTCAAATGCAGCGGTGCCTTTGCCATGGGCGATCAGTGGATGCCCTGCCAGGACCTGAGCAGCTACGAAAAAGCTATCTCCACCAAAAAATAATCCACAGACAGTCGGCCAGCCACCGGCCAGGATGTAAAGCAGCAAAGCAGCTGCCGAAAAAAGAGCCGTAGAGCTGCACTGCTAGGGGGCCTATCCGATGGGGGACCTTTGGATGCCCTGCGCCAACGAACAAAGTCTGCATAAAACCCTGCAGTGTCATTAACCCCTCCCAAAGGGGAGGGCAGGCACCCGGAGGAGGATGCACACCGAGGAGATGTCCTCAGCGATGGCCCTGGCGGCTGCGGGGATTAGCCATGGCATTCAGTAAAATCACTCACGGGGCTAAAGCAAGCTAACGGCATAGGTAACGAGCGACACAAGTGGTAGAGTAAATTGCATTCAAAATAAAAAAAATGCTTATCCATTACAACTTTGCCACCAGAAATCGTCCGCAAAAAATGGCAGATGCGATAAACACAATTATTGATTTATCTGCCAATAAAAATTTTACCATAGGACTTACGATTGACGACGATGATTCAACCACACTGAACTCACACCAGTTAACCAATATTCTGCAATCAGAACAGATCAAGGTCAACCATGGCCGATCTTGCTCCAAGGTCCATGCGATCAACAGGGGTATGGCTGGCTGGAGCGGGGATATTGCAGTTAACATGTCAGATGATATGCGATTCATTAAACGGGGATTTGATGGGGACATCATTCAAGCCTTTCAGGGAGAGATGGATCAATTTGTTCACTTTCCTGATGGGCGTATCAACGAGATTCTGTCAACCATGTCAATTATAGACCGCAGCTACTATGAAAGATTTCATTATATTTACCATCCCGATTATCACTCCTTATGGTGCGACAATGAGGCCATGGACGTGGCCCAGCAACTAGGAAGATATAAATATATCGATCTACAAATCTTCAGCCACGAACACCCTGCCTGGACCGGCGAAGCCGCCGATGCCTTATTAATGCACACCGAATCGTTTTTTGAAATCGATCAAGAAACCTACAAAAGACGATCAAAGCTGGGTTTTCCTACCTAGTCATCTGCTCAACCATCCCGATCATGCTGCCGTAAATATCTACGTGGTGCTGGCAATGCGAGCTGAGGGGGAAGTGAGCAGGTTCACAGCTGAGATGGCCAGACCGCTGGCGAAAAGGGTGCCCAAGGCCCAGACACTGTCCGAGGGCCAATGGGCAATCAATAGGCCGCCCAGCAGGGTGGTGATCAGGCCATCGACCAACACCAGGGTGCGAGCCGGGATGGGGGAGGAGGCGGCAACGGCCAGCTCCATCACACCCTGAAAAGCCAACATGGCGCCCACAAACAAGGTGAGGCTCACGGTGCTGGTGATCGGGGAGACCAGGCACCAAAGGCCACCGGCCACGTAAAGGAGCCCCGATAAAGCCCGAAATGACTTGGCTTTGAGATCTTCTGAGCCGCTTAGACGCAATAGTTGGGAAATTCCCGCCACCACCGAAGCGCTGCCCAACATCAGGGTTAAAAAGGCGGCCGAGGCAAACGGCATCACCAGAGCCAGGACCGCTCCAGCCAGCAACAGGCCG
>JBILDB010000308.1:0-3333 GCA_044352805.1 Cyanobium sp. | reverse complement strand
TGGCTGTAGGCGGCCCTCTGCTGGCTGGCGCTGAGGCCGTCGTTGGCCAGGGGCAGGGGGTAGGGCACGGGGGCAAAGGGTCGGCCTCCCCCAGGGTTCGCCGCAGCGGCGTAACCCCTGGGCAAGCTGGTCGGGCGCAAGGCCACGGACCCCATGCCGATGCCCAACAGGGTCAGGAACTCGCGTCGTTTCAGCGAATCAGACACACCAATCCATCTGTTCTGTCGATGCAAACAGCCTGCTGGAGTCGCTGCGTTGCCGCTGGCATCCTAGAACACATCGCCAATCCTGAGATTTTGGTCGGGGTACATTTTCAGGCCCGCATAATCTTCAACATTTAAAAGTCAATCAATTACTTTCGCTGCGGGGCATGGACTGCGGATCAGCTACCTGGTAATAACAGTGGTAAAATATCGGGTGGCAAAAAAAATTCCAATGATCCAGTCGCTTTCTTCCCGTACCCCAGCCTGTTTCGCTGCTTCTGTTTCCCAGGCTCGTAGCGCCAGGGTTGGCTTTGGGTTAGCCCTATCACTCTTGTTTGGCGCCGCTGGTTCACCCGCCTTGGCCAATACGGTGGCCAAGGCGGAAGCCGAATGCCGTCTCACCGATAACGGCAGAGTCGTGTTTGATGGCGGTTGCAGCATTAAACAAAAAGACGGCTCAGGCACCGTTGGCTTTGTGGTCAAACTGGAAGATGGCAGCACCTATCGTTTCTCCGGTCCCAACCGCACCAATTTGCGGCTGGAAGGGGGCGATGGCGGCAGCAATGTGATGTTTGAGGACAAGGGGGCCAAGGGGTTGTTCAGCTGGAATGACGGCACTCGCACCCGTCGTCTATCGGTTAAGACCAACGAAACCAGTACCTCCAGCGCCGGCGATCGCGATCAGATCAATGCCCGCATTGAAAGCGATGGTCGCAACTGCAAATCCGCCATCCTCGCCAAGTACGGCGACGGCTCCAGGATGTCGATGGCCGATGTGGACGTAACCCTGGGAGCCACCCTGCGCCAGAGCATTGATGCCGGCAAAATCAGCCTCGCCGATATCAATCGCAGCGGCTTGGACTACAACTTCACGACTCGCCGCGCCAAGGGCAAGGATCCCATCGGCACCTGTGCCACCAATGGCCGAGGCAACGTAATCAAAATCGAGAGCAATCGCTGAGCGACGTCCCCCCTGTTTTCCTAGCCTTGATCCCAGCGCAGCCCTTCGTCCTGCCACGAGGTTTCATCGTCGATTGGTTCAAGGTGAGTGAAGACATGGGTGCGGGGCAGGGCTGCGGCAATCTCTCGTTCGAGGGATTCACAAAAGTCGTGGCCCTGCTTCACAGTCCAATGACCTGGCACCAGCACATGGAAATTGACGAAACGGCGGGATCCCGCCATGCGGGTGCGCAGGGCATGGAAGGTGATGTCGGTTCCTCTGTGGTGTGCCAACAGGGCCTCCAATTGCCGATGTTCAGCTTCCGGCAGGGCCCGATCCAACAGGCCTGAGGCCGTTTCGTGCAGCAATCGCCAGCCCGTAACCACAATATTGAGGGCCACGATGATGGCGATCAGCGGATCCAGAATCGTCCAATTGGTGAGCTTGGCCAGGGCTACCCCCAGCACCACGCCCAGGGAGGTCCAGACATCACTGAGCAGGTGATGGGCATCGGCCCGCAGGGTGATCGAATCAAATCGCCGCCCGGCCCGCAACAACAACCAGGCCACCCCGCCGTTGATCGCGGTGGCCACCAGCGAAAGCACCAGGCCCACATCCACCTGTTGCAACCCCTCGGGCTGCTGCAAGCGCCCTGCGGCGGCATGGATGATCGCCAGGGCCGCCACCACAATCAGGGCGCTTTCGAGGCCGCTGGAGAAATACTCCGCTTTGGAATGGCCGAAGTGGTGGCGATTATCGGCCGGTTTGGCGGCCAGGGTGAGGGCCCAGAACGCCCCAATGGCCGCCACCAGATTCACCCCCGATTCCAGGGCGTCGGATAGCAAACCCACCGAACCGGTGAGGCGCCAGGCCTGGGTTTTGAGCGCAATCGTGGCGACGGCCGCCGCCACCGAAACCAAGGTGTAGGTGCGGGGGTTGTCAAAGGCCATGGCGAGCTCCGAAGGGCCTCAGCAAGTGAGCTGCGTCAGGGATGCGTCAATGTAAAGGGGTGGCCAGTCAGCGCCCCCGTCCCACCAGATTCGCCAACGGCAGCAAGCCCAGGCAAAGCACCCCGATCAACGGTCCCGGGGGCAGGTTGATGGCCGGCACCAGGGCTAGACCAAAGCCCAGGGCCGTAACCGCCAGGCCGACCGCAGCGGCCCTGACCAGGGCCGCCCGCAAACTCAAGGCCCCCACCAGGGCCACCACGGCCGGAGCCCCCATCAACGCCATCACCAACACCACCCCCACCGCCGCCATGGCACTGACCACGGTGAAGGCGGTGACCAGGGTCATCAGCGCCTGCAGGCGGGCAACGGGTACACCCATTGATGCCGCCCCCGCCGGATCCACCCCCAGAAACACCAACTGGTCGTAGCGACCCACCAGCAGGGCGAGCACCGCCCCCAGGGCGACGAGGGCCCGCACAAGATCGGTGGGCCCCGCCGCCAGCAGGTCGCCGAACAACACCGCTTCTAGATCAATGCGTAGGTGCAGCAGGGGAATCAGCAACACACCCAACCCCAGAAAGCCCGCCAGCACGGTGTTAAGCACGGCCTCGTGGCTGCCGTCAGCGGCAGGGTCATGGCGGCTGAGGCGATCGGCCACCAGGGCACCGCCGACCCCACTGGCCACCCCGCCCAGGGCCGGATCCAGGCGCAGGGCCAGGGCCAGGGCCAGTCCTGGCAGCACGGCGTGGGAGATCAGGTTGGCCTGAAAGAGGCGGCGCTGCACCAGCAGCAGGGTGCCGGTGAGGGGACACAACAGCCCGCTCACCAAGGCCAGCAATAGGGGCACGGCCCACCAGAAGGCCCCCAGGGCCTGGGAATCAGCCACAGCCATGGGGGGCTAGGCGTAAGTCACCCAGGGTCTGGCGCACCTGGGCCGGTGTCCCCTGGGCCAGCAGGTGCCGATCCAGGACCAAAACCCGGTCGTAGGCCTCCAGGTCTGAACCCCAGTCGTGGCTGCTCACCAACAGGGTCAGGCCGGCATCCCGCAATTGGGCCAACACCGCAAGCAGGGCAGTGCGGGACGGCGGATCGATGGCCGCACAGGGTTCATCTAGCAACAGCAACGGGGCTTGTCCCACCAAAGCGCGGGCCAACAGGGCCCGCTGCTGCTGGCCGCCGGACAGTTGGTCCAGGCGCCGCTGGGCCAGGTCCTGCAGGCCCACCCGTTGCAGGGCCCCAT
>JBILDB010000307.1:0-3344 GCA_044352805.1 Cyanobium sp. | reverse complement strand
GAAGCCAAGGTGCCTGGTCTGGCTGCCCGCAGTGGCTTCCTGTTCATCAAGGCCCTGGGCCAGGTGGGCTTCCTGACCGACGGCTCAATCAACTGGGACATCGCCTTCCTGGTGGCGGCCTTCGGTGCCAGCCTGTTTGTCTCCCAGATCCTTTCGGGCATGGGCATGCCCGCCAATCCCCAACAGTCCACCGCAAATCGCATCACGCCGGTGATGATCACGGCGATGTTCCTGTTTTTCCCCTTGCCTGCTGGGGTGCTGCTTTACATGGTGGTTGCCAACATTTTCCAGGGGCTGCAGACCTTCTTGCTCACCCGTGAGGCCCTGCCCGATAACCTGCAGCAAATCCTCGATAAACAGATGCAACCGGCCACCGCCACGGCCGGAGGCGCCCCTGCCACGACCAACCGACTGCCGTTCGAACCCAAAGGCAAGAAGTGAGCCAGTCCGCCTCGCCGTCCCCTCCGGGCGACGATCTGCAGCCGGTGCCGTTGCAGGAGTTGCGCCTTCTCGATGGAGGGCGTCGCTGGTCTGTCGAGCAGGAGATTGGTGAGCTTGAGACCCTGACTCCTGTGCGGGGCTATGTCCAAGTTCTTCACCACGGCGGCGTGCTTGAGGTGCGTGGCCAAGCTGAAACCATTGTCACCCTCTGCTGCGCGCGCTGCCTGCAGCATTTCAACCATCCCCTCAGCGCCTCCGCCCAGGAATTGCTCGAGATTGACGCCTCCCTAGCCGCCGAGACCATGGGATTGGCCAGCGCCGAATGCGACGATCGCCTCGATCCTGTGGGCTTGTTTGATCCCCAGCGCTGGATCTTCGAACAACTCAGCCTGCAGCTACCTCTGGTCAACCGCTGTGGCAGCGACTGTCCCGGTCCAGACCGCTGGAGCAGCGAGGCCAGCGAGGCTGACCCGCGTTGGGCGGCCTTGCGCCACCTCAGCACCACCTGACTCCAGGCCATGTCCCCGACCCTGGCCGACCAACTGGATCTGCTGATCCGCGCCCGCACCCCCATTCTTTGGATCCGCACCCTTGAGGAAGAGCGGGTCGTTGTGCTGCTCGAAGAGCTGGCCGAGCGCCTCGGCCAGCGCTTCTTGCTGCGCTGGGACTTCATCAGCGGACTCAGTGGCCCTCCCGGCCGCCTGGGCGAGGCGGCCCGCAACCCCACGGCCGCATTGGAATTGCTGGCCACCCTGCCACCAGAACCTGGTGCCCTGCTGCTGCTCCAGGATTTCCATCGCTTCAGCGACGATGCCGGCATTTGCCGGAGACTGCGCAATCTGGCCTCCGAATTGCCCCGCACCCCCCACACCCTCGTCATCACCGCCCCTGATTGGCAGGTCCCTGCGGAACTGGAGGACGGCGTTACCCGAGTTGATCTGCCCCTGCCTGATGCCGATGAGCTGGGCCGACTGCTGGGCAACATCGCCCGCGCCAGTGGCGAACCGTTGGATCCGGCCGTGCTGGAGGAACTCACAGCCGCCTGCCATGGCCTCAGTGAACAGCGGGTGAGGCAACTGGCGGCCCGGGCCTTGGCACGGAGGGGCCGGTTGGGCCCGGAGGATCTGGCGGAGGTGCTGGAAGAAAAACGGCTCGCCATCGCCCGCAGTGAGCTGTTGGAGTACTGCCCGGCCGAAGCCAGCCCAGCTGATATCGGCGGTCTTGAAGGGCTCAAGCATTGGCTCGCCCAACGGCATCGTGCCTTCAGTGAGGAAGCCCGCCGCTACGGACTGCCCTTGCCCCGTGGCGTCTTGCTAGTTGGTCCCCAAGGCACTGGCAAATCCCTAACCGCTAAGGCCATCGCCCACAGCTGGAATATGCCCTTGCTGCGCCTCGATGTGGGTCGGCTGTTTGCCGGGCTAGTGGGGGCCAGTGAAGCGCGGACCAGGGACATGATTCAACGGGCCGAGGCCATGGCCCCCTGCGTGCTCTGGATCGATGAGATTGACAAGGGCTTTGGTGGTGATGGCCGCAGCGACGGTGGCACCAGCCAGAGGGTGCTGGCCAGCCTGCTCACCTGGATGAGCGAAAAAACCAGTGCGGTGTTCGTGGTAGCCACCGCCAATGCGGTCGAACGGCTGCCCCCCGAACTGCTGCGCAAGGGTCGCTTTGACGAGATTTTCCTGCTGGAGCTGCCAGATGCCAAGGAAAGGCGGGCGATTCTCGATCTGCAACTGCGCCGTCGCCGGCCCCTGCATGCCTTACCCCTGGAGGTGCTGATCGATCGGACCGAAGGCTTTTCAGGGGCTGAACTGGAGCAGACCGTGATCGAAGCCATGCACCTGGCCTTTGGAGACCATCGCGAGATTGTCGAAGCCGATCTGATCACAGCGGCCTCCCAGGTGGTGCCCCTGTCACGCACCGCCCGCGAACAGCTGGAAGCCCTGCGCCAATGGGCCAGCAGCGGCCGGGCCCGCTCCGCCGCAGGACCGGCCACCGCCGCCGCGACCTAGGCCCTCCATGTAACGGGGCTTGAAGAAGTCCCACGCCAGGTAACAAGAACCTGGCCCAGGCCAGCTGTCAGCGGCCAACACCCGTAGGGTCTGGCCAGTGCACCGCCCTTGCCGTGACCCCCACCCCTGGACCCGAAAGCCGCTCCGCGTTGATGCCCCAACTGGCGGTGGCCTGCCTGGGTGCCGGGGTGGTCACCAGCTTGGCGGTCGCCCAGGGCCAAAGCCCGATGACGGCCCTTACCATCACCCTCTTTTCGGCCCTCGCCGCCGTGGGCGTCGGCCAGGTGCTCTGAGGAGCACGGCCTTTGCCCTCCCCAGCCTCTTCAGGGCCTGAGCAACTGCGCAGCCAGATGCCGGCCCTGGCGAACAAGGTCTATTTCAACTACGGGGGACAGGGTCCTCTGCCCACCCCCTCCCTAGTCGCCATTCAGCAATCTTGGGGAACTATCCAGGAGCTGGGCCCCTTCAGTGAGGCGGTCTTCCCCTACGCCAGCCGCACCATCACGGAATTGCGCCAGCGTCTCGCCCCATGGCTGGGGGTACCTCCACAGCGACTAGCGTTCACCGAAAACGTTAGTTCCGGCTGTGTTCTGCCCCTCTGGGGATTGCCTTGGCAGCAAGGCGACCAGTTGTTGATCAGCGATGCCGAGCATCCCGGCGTCGTGGCCGCCTGCCGTGAACTGGCCCATCGCCATGGCATGGAGCTGGCCAGCTTCCCCGTCCAGGATCTGCTGGCTGATGCGGCCGGTACCAAGGCAGCGGTGTTGCAGCGCCTTGAAGCCGCCCTTAACACCCACACCCGACTGGTTGTCCTCTCCCATCTGCTCTGGAACACCGGCCAGGTGATGCCGATTCCGGAGGTGGCGACGCTGCTGCAATCGCGTCAACCCC
>JBILDB010000306.1:0-3349 GCA_044352805.1 Cyanobium sp. | reverse complement strand
CGAGGGCGGTCCAGAGTTCGGTGTACTGCTCCATGAACATCAGGTGCAGGGTGTTGAACATCGGCCCGGTGACATTCCAGTGGAAGCCGTGGGTCTTGGCGTAAAGCACGGTGGAGTCGGCCAGCACATGACCCAACCCCTCGGCGATTTGGTGACGCTGGGCTTCGGGGATGCCGATGTCGATCGGGGGCGCGCTGGGGGCCATGGCTAGGCGTCGGGGGGCTGGACCCTAACCTAGGCGTGAGCCCCTTAAGGGGTGTCTCCCCGCAGCACTTCAGCCCTGATCATCCCTCGAAACTGCCGAGATAATCCCGCATCCGCTTGCGCCGTTGCGGTTGGCGCAGCTTGAGCAGGGCGCTGGCCTCGATCTGGCGGACCCTTTCGCGGGAGATGCCCATCTGCTCGCCGATTTCCGTGAGGGTGCGGGGCGTGTCGTCTTCGAGGCCGAAGCGCAGGCGGATGACGCTGGCCTCGCGGCTGCTGAGCTCTTCCAGCAGGGCCATCAGATCGGCGCGCAGCTGGGCCCGGGTGAGCACCTGCTCGGGGGTCGGGTGGTGGTCTTCGAGCAGGTCGCGCAGGTCGCTATCTTGACCCTGGCCGACAGGGCGATCGAGGGAGACGGCTTGGGGCTGGCGCTGCATGGTCATTCGCACCATGTCCTCGCTGACGCCCAGTTCAAGGGCCAGCTCGGCCAGGCTGGGGCTGCGTCCCAAGCGCAGCGAGAGTTCCCTTTGGGCCCGCTTGAGCCGGTTCAGTTTTTCGGTGATGTGTACCGGCAGGCGAATCGATCGGCTCTGGCTGGCGATGGCCCTGGTGATTCCCTGGCGAATCCACCAGTAGGCGTAGGTGCTGAAGCGGAAGCCCCGGGTGGGGTCGAAGCGCTCGACCGCCCGTTCCAGGCCCAGGGTGCCTTCCTGCACCAGATCCAGCAGCTCCAGGCCCCGCTGCTGATATTTCTTGGCCACCGCCACCACCAGCCGCAGGTTGGCCTGGATCATGCGCTCCTTGGCGCGCCGTCCCTGGTGCAGGGCCAGGCGCAGTTCACTGGGCTTGAGGCCGCAGTCCTGGGCCAGCTGGTCGACCATGACCTCCGAGAGCGGCTTGCCCCGATCGGGGCGGCTCTGCTGGGCCAACAGGTGTTCGCGCCGTTGCACCAGCCGGGCCAGGGTTACTTCTTCTTCTGGGGTCAGCAGCTGGACCTTGCCGATGTCTCGCAGGTATTGCCGCACCAGGTCGGTGGAAAGGGCTGGGGGCAACGGATCAGGCCATGGTTGCAACCAATGTGCAGCGCTGCAGAGACACTGGCCGAGAATCACCGGTTTGACTTAGGAATTCGAGCCGTTTCCGTTCACATTTCCCTTTGCCCACAATCATGACCATGCAGTTGTTCCTGGTGGTGCTGGGCGGTCGTATCGAGGGCTGCCACATTGAGCTGCACGACGTCCGCTTTGTGGTGGGCACCAGCATTGAGGACACCCTGCCCCAGTTGCGCCAGCAGTGGTTTGGGCGGCGACGGGGGCTGCACATCGATAGTTGGCTGGCCGTGCGCGCCGTCGCCGGCTGGCTGGTGGAGCTGCGCAGCGGACCCAGTGCCGGCCCCGAGAGGCTCTGCTGGGTTTTGGGGAAGGCGATGGTGGCGCGGATTGATGCCGCCGTGGGTTGGGGCGTTCAGAGAAGGAAGGGTTTTGCTTTGGAAAACGAATTTATATAAGTAATTGGCACATCGTAGGCACAAGTATCCATCCAGCCCGAAAGGCGGAAGCGCCCTTGGACCCAGGATACCTTTCCTAAATCCTCTTGCATATTGTCAGTGCATCAAGACGTAATCATGGGAAAATAAGGTTAATAGCGGATCTCGGTTGCGATTATTTGAAATAATGCTAGGGTTTTTGCTGTTGAACCAGGCATGTGGTGAATGCGGGGCTATTTCGTACTTGTCATAGGTCTTCTTCGCCAATCCGCCCATTTACCCCAGTTTGATTGCAAAGGATTATGACAACCTCTCTTTTTGGCGAGCTTGCCATCCGGAAAGCTCAGCCATCCTGCAAGACCAGCAAAAAGCCTCTTGCCTTACTGCGAAGCCTTGCAAAAGTCCATCTGCGGCTCCTGCTTTCGCTGCCCTGGGCGAAGGGGTGGCTCGTGGCCGGGATGATCTCTGCTGGCGGAGGACTGCTGGCATTGCCGGCCCGGGCCGAAAAAATACCCTATAATAACAGTTATTTCGCCACGAGTTGGTGCACTGCTTATAACTGGTTTCCCGTTGACCCTGGCTGCTTATCTATCATCGGGCCTCCTTACAGACCTTACAAGGCCTTTCTTGTTTTTGTGGACTGGGGCTTTGGTCCGGATGATCCTGTGGGCCGAATGCATTTCGACTTCGATTTTGATTACGACCCGACCCAGCTTTCTTTCAATCGTGATCTAACCAGTTTGGTCTGCGATCTCCGCGCTGACTCCGCAAATCCCTATTGCCCCAATCTGGGCCCTGGCCAGGGGACCATGCCACTCGAATTGATCTCGGATAATTTCACGGTTGATCAGACCGGTCTGACCATCACGGAGGATGCCACCGGCCGGCCATCGGTCTCAATCAGCTACGCCGCTGCCGCTCCGATCACATTGCGTGAGCGCAACTTCCTGGCCCTGGCCTTTGATCTGCTCAAACCCATGCCGCCTGGATCCACGGTCACCTATAGCCCCACCCTGCTGGCCGATGCCAGCTTGTCCACCTCGGCCTTCCACTGTCTGGATGAGAACGATGTGAATCTCGACAAGTGCGAGTCCAACTATCCTTCGATGTCGTTGCGACTGAATGCCGCCCCCGCCCCAGTCCCCGGACCGTTGGCCGTCGCTGGGCTGCCGATGATGTTCCACGCCAGCCGCCGCCTGCGGCGCCGGCTGCAACGCGCCGGTCGCTGATTCCCGCCGTTGACCCGCCCCCAGGTGGGTGGGTCAACGGCGGCACCGGCGGGTCAGTCCTCCTGCTCCACCCAGGTGCTGGCCACATGCAGTTCTTCGAGTTGCTTGGCGGCCACATCGGCGGGGGCCCGGGTCATCAGGCAGCGGGCCTGCTGGGTTTTGGGGAAGGCGATCGTGTCGCGGATTGACTCTTCGCCCGCCAAAAGCATCACCAGGCGGTCGAGGCCGAAGGCGATGCCGCCGTGGGGTGGGGCGCCCATGTCGAGGGCTTCCATCAGGAAGCCGAACTGGCGCTCGGCCTCCTCCAGGGGCAGGCCGATGGCCTGCAGCACCTGGCGCTGCAGGGCCGAATCGTGGATGCGCAGCGAGCCGCCGCCCAGCTCCAGGCCGTTGAGCACCAGGTCGTAGGCCTGGGCGCGGGCCGTGGGCA
>JBILDB010000049.1:0-10919 GCA_044352805.1 Cyanobium sp. | reverse complement strand
ATTTGGGCTTCACTGGCGGGCGAGTCATCCAGAGGGGCGATGACGACGACATGGTTGTCGTCGGCTCGCAGGCCCAGTTGCAGCCCGACCCCACTCACCGTTCCCTGGGTGGTGGCCCTCAGGGCCATGTAGTCGCTCGGCCTCAGCAGCCGGGTATAAGAATCATTAATGGGGGCCAGCATCGCCTCAATGGCCCCGTAGGCATCGGTCGAACTGTTGATGGACTTTTCAAGGGCCTCTTGGCGCAGTCGGCGCCAATGCACCTGTTCCAACTGGTCGGGATCCCAGTAGCTCTGGTTAACGAGTCGCCAAGCCTCCACCACCAGCTGCTGGGCATCGTTGAGGGCCAGGGCTCCAGAAACTGGCCATGGTCCTGGTCCACCGAGCAGGGTGCTGAGGAAAAGAGCGCCTGAGAGCACGGCCCCCAGCAGCTTTTGACCCAGAGCACTTTGGGGTCGTTGCCGGGGGCCAGGGAGGCTGGGGCTGGGGCTGGGGTCCGCCGACGAGGGGGGATGGCCCGGATGGATCACGGGAGGGGCAGCACGATCGGTAGACTCTGGCAACCCAAGCCCAGCGCTGCATGGCGAATTCCTCTCCCGCCGGCAAGTCCACGCCGGTGTTCGACTGGTTCAACGAACGGTTGGATATCCAGGACGTTGTCGATGACATCGCCACCAAGTACGTTCCGCCCCACGTAAATATTTTTTATTGCCTGGGCGGCATTACCCTCACCTGCTTCTTGATTCAGTTCGCAAGTGGGTTTGCGATGACGTTTTATTACAAACCCACAGTGGCAGAGGCTTATTCCTCTGTCCAGTACCTCATGACCGACGTCAGTTTCGGCTGGCTGATTCGCTCAGTCCATCGCTGGAGCGCCAGCATGATGGTTTTGATGCTGATCCTTCATGTTTTTAGGGTTTATCTCACTGGCGGCTTCAAGCGTCCCCGCGAACTCACTTGGGTTACTGGGGTAACCATGGCCGTGATTACAGTTTCTTTTGGTGTCACTGGCTACTCACTGCCTTGGGATCAAGTTGGTTACTGGGCAGTGAAAATTGTCTCCGGTGTGCCTGCGGCTCTGCCAGTTGTTGGTGATTTTATGGTTGAACTGTTGCGGGGCGGAGAGAGTGTGGGTCAGTCAACCCTTACCCGCTTTTACAGTCTCCATACCTTTGTATTGCCCTGGTTGTTGGCCGTATTTATGCTTATGCATTTCCTGATGATTCGGAAGCAGGGTATTTCTGGACCCCTCTGAATCTGTTGGTTTTGGCAACAGCAAGCTTTTCAAAGACCACCTGTTCCTTTTCTCTACTCCAACGCAACTCGGACCATGTCCTTCGTCAAAAAGCCTGATCTGAACGATCCCGCATTGCGGGCGAAATTGGCCAAAGGCATGGGCCACAATTATTATGGGGAACCGGCATGGCCGAATGATCTTCTATACATGTTTCCAGTAACTATTCTTGGTACAATCGCTTGTATCGTTGGCTTGGCTGTTTTAGATCCTGCCATGCTGGGAGATAAGGCAGATCCATTCGCAACGCCTCTAGAAATTCTACCTGAATGGTACCTTTATCCTGTCTTTCAGATTCTTAGAGTAGTCCCGAACAAGTTGCTTGGAATTGCTTTGCAAACCATGGTGCCTTTGGGATTAATGCTTATCCCATTTATTGAGAGCTTTAACAAATTCCAAAACCCGTTTCGTCGTCCAGTTGCCATGGCGGTATTCCTTTTTGGTACTGCTGTAACAATTTATCTTGGCATTGGTGCTGCGTTGCCTATTGATAAATCTCTCACACTAGGACTGTTTTGAGAACTATTTCCTAAGGGGCGTATCTCACTCATACTCATTCAACAATTAGTTTTAAGTTAAATCTTTTCTAACCCCCTGCCATTTCACTTGGCAGGGGGTTTTTGATTGAATCTTCTCTTGCCGGCAATGGTTCTGGTTGTTTCCCTGCCGACAGGGACCTTGTCTGAACGGCTAGGTGCTTAGCCTGTTAGCATTGGGTACAAACAGAAGGTGTTTTTTTGCTAACTCAATCCCGGCGTCCTGGGACGCATACCGATCCAGAGTCCAGCCTGGGAACTCAGCCTGGCAAGGCCAGTGGGGAAGAATTCACGGGGCCAGGGATCAATCTAGGACTGATCCTTGCCACCATCCCCTACGCGATGGTACATCTTGCCTGTTTTGCGGTCTTCTGGACTGGCGTCAGTGTAGATGCTGTTCTGGCTTGCTTTCTGGCCTACGTGGTGAGGATGTTTGGGGTAACAGCCGGATATCACCGTTATTTTGCCCATAGGGCCTTCAAAACTAGTCGCGTTTTCCAGTTTTTCCTGGCGCTCCTGGCTACCAGTTCAGCCCAGCTTGGCCCCCTTTGGTGGGCCGCCACCCATCGCCATCATCACAGTAGTTCCGATACGGTTCAAGATCCCCATTCGCCAAAGCACCATGGATTTCTGTGGTCCCATATGGGCTGGTTTTTGCACCCAAATCATCGCAAGCCCAATCATAATGCAATTCGTGATTATGCAAAATTTCCCGAACTTGTTTTTGTCGACAAGTGGTCTTTGATTGCACCGACAATCTTGGCCTTTTCTACCTATGGTTTAGGCTATATTCTTCAGCAGCAGGGTAGGCCTACAACCCCCATGCAAATGTTGATTTGGGGTTTCTTTGTTTCTACGGTACTTCTATATCACGGCACCTACACAATTAATTCTCTTTCCCATCTTTTTGGATCCCAACGATTTGTTACCGGTGATGACAGCCGCAACAATCCCCTGTTAGCCATCATTACCCTTGGAGAAGGTTGGCACAATAATCACCACCATTACCAATCCAGTTGTCGTCAAGGTTTTTATTGGTGGGAAATCGACTTCACTTTTATGACACTTTTCTTGCTTTCCAGGCTCGGCCTCGTTTGGGATCTGCGCCCCGTACCAGATTCGATCTATGCCGAGGCTAAGGCAAGAAAATTGTCCTAATCTTTAACTGGTGTAGATCGGCCGGCAATTACATGACCATCGCTTGGGCGAGTCGTGATCAAGCCAGGGTTTTGCCTGGCTGCGATAATGCCCCATTAGTCGATTTGGGCTTGAGGCCCGTTGCTGGCGTTTCGCCAATCCGGTTATGACAAACTCCGCAACCATAACCACCCAGCTCGGCCAGGAGGGCTTGGGGGATCAGCCTTGGTGGGTGGAACAGTGGATGGAGCTAATTCATTCGTTTCGCTATAAGAAACGCCTCGAGCGTGCCTGGACCTACGCGCGAGATGGCAACGTGCTTTCGATCCGCTTTGAGGGTCGTCGGGTCCATGCCCGCGTCCAGGGGACGGATAAGGATCCCTACAAGGTGAAGCTGTGGCTGGATGTTCTAAATGATGAAGACTGGGGTTATGTACTTGAAGCCCTCAGCCAGAAGGCACGTTGGTCGGCCCAGCTTTTGGCTGGCATTATGCCCCAGGATATCGAGAGGGCTTTCGCCGCCAGTGGCAAGCGTCTTTTCCCGTTTAAATTGCAGGAGGTGCGCAGTGAATGCAGTTGCCCTGATAAGGCAAATCCCTGCAAACATATCAGCGCTGTTTATTATCTTATGGGCGATCGCTTCAGTGAGGACCCCTTTGTGCTGTTCCAGTTGCGCGGCCGTACCCGCGACCAGTTGTTGGGGGAGCTGGCTGAAAGGCGTCGCGCTGGGGCAACCCAGGCTGTCGTCCTTGCCCCCCATCCGCCCCATCCAGCCATCCTTGATGCAGGGCGATGGTGGCGCTATGACGCGCCGCTGGATCCCGATCTGGTGGTGATTACGCCAGCCCTTGAAGGGGAATCGGGCCTTGATGGGGCCGGCCCCCTGCCCCTGGCCGAAGATCACCGTTTTGAGGAAGCAAATCGCTTATTCCTGGAACGGCTCCAAGCCCAGGGCATGGCCATGGGGCAGCTGGCCATGGCCAGGGCCATGACTACTGGCACCGAACCGGTTGCCCGACCAGGGGGGCTAAGTGGTCCCTGACGAGGCGCCTTGGCTCAGTGATGCGAGTCTGCGGGTTGCTTCAACAATCTTGGCGTGCCACCAAAACTGCTTTGGCAGGCCACTCTTGGTCGGCAGTGATACCTGGCCCGCTCGCCAGGCCGCCCAGGAACTGTTTGGGGCAACGCCTGTGGTGCTAGCCCACGATGGCGGCGCCGATCCCCGCTTGATCTATGCCAATGCCGCAGCGCTTCGCCTCTGGGATCGACCCTGGGCGTCAATGGTTGGGATGCCCTCCAGACTGACCGCAGAGCCAACTGAGCGCCCGGCCCGGCGGGTTTCCTTGGAACTTGCTCGCCGGCACGGGGCCATCGCCAACTACGCCGGAATTCGGGTCAACCGTCACGGCCGCCGCTTCCGCATTGAGGGGGCCCGGCTTTGGACTCTGCAGGAGGGCCTCTGCCAGCCCTGGGGCCAGGCAGCCTGTTTCGAGAGCTGGTGGTGGCTGTAAGTAGGTAGGGCCGGCCCCGATAGTACCCAGGTACCTGTTGCCCTGCCTAAAGTTAATCCCCCATCCGTACATGTCCTCGCCGATGACAGCCGAACCAGTTGATTCCGGCACAGCATTCACCTTGGATGCACCTCTGCCACGCCTCAGCCTGCAGAGCGAAACCATCGCTGCTGATACCACAACGATTCGTTCGCTTGACTGGGAACGCAGCCGTTTTGACATCGAATTTGGCCTGCGCAACGGCACTACTTACAACTCATTTTTGGTGCGGGGCGAGCTCACGGCCCTGATCGACACCAGCCATCTCAAATTCCAGAGCACCTGGCTAGCGCTGCTAGAAGAACAGATCGATCCAAAACAAATTGATTATTTAATTGTTTCCCACACCGAGCCCGACCATTCCGGCCTGATTGGAGATATTATTGATCGAAATCCCGAGGTTGAAATCGTTGCCTCCAAGGTGGCGATCCAGTTCCTTGAAAACCAGGTGCATCGACCCTTCCGCAGCCGGGCTATCAAGTCGGGTGATGTCCTTGATTTGGGCACCAATAGCAACAGCGGAACGGCCCATCGTTTTGAGTTTCTCAGTGCGCCCAATTTGCATTGGCCCGACACGATCTTTTCCTACGATCACGGCACTGGAGTGCTCTTCACCTGTGACGCCTTCGGTCTGCATTATTGCAGCGACGATATCTATGACCTCAATCCTGGTGCCATTGCTCCTGATTTTCGTTTCTATTACGACTGTCTGATGGGCCCCAATGCCCGCAGTGTGCTGCAGGCCCTCAAGCGCATGGAAGGGTTGCCTGCTATCAAGATGATTGCGGTGGGACACGGCCCCCTGCTGCGGGATCACTTGGGGTTGTGGGTGGAGGACTACCGCGAGTGGAGTAGCCAACGCAGTGGGGGGGAAGCCTACGTGGCGGTTTGCTATCTCAGCCAGGTTGGTTTTTGCGATCGTCTCAGCCAGGCAATTGCCCGCGGCATCGGCAAGGCGGAGGTGCAGGTGCAATTGGTAGATCTGCGGGCCACGGACGCCCAGGAGCTGGCGGCTTTGGTTGGCGATGCGGCCGCCGTGGTTGTGCCCACCTGGCCCGCAGCCCCCGATGCCGATCTGCAGGCCTCAATTGGTACCTTGTTGGCGGCCCTCAAACCCAAGCAATGGGTGGGCTGCTACGACGTCTTCAGCGGCAACGACGAGGCCATTGACACCGTGGCCAGCCAGTTGCGCAGCATGGGCCAGCCCGAGGCCTTCGCGCCCCTGCGCATCCGCCAAGTTCCCAATGCTGCCGACTACCAACGCTGCGAGGAGACTGGCACTGACTTGGGTCAATTGCTGAGCCGTGAGAAAACGATTGCTGCGATGAAATCCATCGATGGCGATCTGGACAAGGCGATGGGGCGGCTGTCTGGAGGCCTCTACGTCGTCACGGCCAGGGAAGCCGAAGGTCAACGCAGTGGTGCCATGGTTGCCAGCTGGGTGAGTCAGGCCAGCTTCGAGCCGCCTGGGATCACAGTGGCCGTGGCCAAAGATCGGGCGATTGAGGCCTTGATGCAGGTGGGTGATCGCTTTGTACTAAACGTCTTGCGCGAGGACAACCACCAGCCCTTGTTGCGCCATTTCCTGCGTCGCTTTCCCCCTGGGGCCGACCGCTTTGCGGGCGTCAATACCCTCGAAGGGGTGGCTACCGGCGGACCCGTTCTGGGAGATGCCTTGGCCTATTTGGGATGCGTGGTGGCCCAGCGGCTCGAGGGTCCAGACCACTGGATCATCTATGCCTTGGTGGAGCAGGGCAATGTGGCGGACACCGAAGCCGCCACGGCGGTGCACCATCGCAAGGTAGGTAACCATTACTAGAGGCTCCGCTGCCGATAGGCTGATGATTCTGCTTTCGGGCCTGGTCTGATGGTGATTACCCCCAATCCCATCGATCCGGGTCAGGCTTCGGTCAGTGGCGTCAATGAATCCACTGGCCGTCGGGTCATCCGAATGCAGATTGATCCTGGCTTCACCTGCCTCAGGGGGCTAAGCCCCAATCGTCTGCGCTTTGAAATCGAGTACGGGCTTGAGCGTGGCACTTCGGCCAACAGTTTCCTGTTCGATGCTGGCTGCAACGCAGCCGGCCGGCAGGTGCCCCCCGTGCTTGTCCACCCCTTGGGGGCTTCCTTTGCTGAGGCCTTTCTGGCTGAATTGGCGACATTGGTAAGTCCCGAGGCTTCACTAAAGGTGGTGGTTGGTGATGTCAACCCCAATCGCGTTGCTGTTTTGCGCCTGCTGGCCAGCCGCTGGCCAGCTCTGATGTTGGTGGCTTCCAATGCCGGTGCCCGACTCCTGGGGGACCTCTGGTACCAGCGTTCTCCCACTACTACTACTGATGATGCTGACGGGGCGGGTCCACCGCTGCCGCCCATCGATGTGGTGAAGCACGAGGTGAGCCGTGAGTTGGCCGGAGGTCACAAGCTCACCTTGATTCCAGCGCCCACGCCCCGCTGGCCTGGAGCGCTGCTGGCTTTTGAGGACCGGTCGGGACTGTTGATGAGCGGCAAGTTCTTTTCCGCCCATCTTTGTGTCGAGACTTTTGCTGAGGCCCATCGGGGCACCAGCGAAGAGGACCGGCGCTATTTTTTCGACTGCCTCATGGCGCCGATGGCGCGCCAAGTGGAGGTGGTACTAGATAGGCTTGAGGGTTTGCCCATGCGGGGCATTGCCCCGGGTCATGGTCCTGCTATTACCGAAAGTTGGCGCAGTCTTTTGGCGGACTATCGCCGTTGGGGGGCAAGCCTGCAACAGGCGCGGCGCTCGGTGGCCCTGCTGTTTGCCAGTGCCTATGGCAACACCGCCGCGATTGCGGATGCCCTGGCCCAGGGGGTCGCCAAAACGGGGGTGCGGGTGGAGAGCATTAATTGTGAATTTGCCACTTCGGATCAATTAATCGAGGCCATTCGCAGCTGCGATGCCCTGTTGATTGGCTCCCCCACCCTCGGGGGCCATGCCCCAACACCGATTGTGTCGGCCCTGGGAACGGTGCTGGCGGAGGGCGACCGCAGCAAACCCGTCGGCGTGTTCGGCAGCTATGGCTGGAGCGGTGAGGCCATCGATCTGCTGGAAACCAAGTTGCGAGATGGTGGGTTTGGCTTTGCCTTCGCCCCGATTCGGGTGCGGTTCAGTCCCGATGCCGCCACCCTGCGCACCCTGGATGAAACCGGCACCAGTCTCGGCCGACGCCTTCAGCAGGAGCAACGTCGCAGCCAGCGCCGCAGTGGCGGTGGGCTCAGTGACAGTCGCAGCGATCCCGCCATCCAGGCCTTGGGTCGGGTCATCGGCAGCCTGTGTGTGCTCACGGCCCGCAAGGGGGAGGGGGTTTCGGCCCTCAGTGGTGCCATGGTGGCCAGCTGGGTTAGCCAGGCGAGTTTTTCACCTCCGGGCTTCACGGTGGCGGTGGCCAAGGACCGGGCCGTAGAGGGCCTATTGCATGTGGGTGATAGTTGCGCCCTCAACATCCTGGCCTCAGGTCGCGAAACCGGGCCCTTGAAGCAGTTCCTGCAGCCCTTTCCCCCGGGAGCTGATCGCTTCGCGGGACTGGAGCTTCAGGCAAGCCCAGGCGGCCAGCCGATCCTGCCCGAGGCCCTGGCCTGGCTGGAGGCCCAGGTGACGGCGCGGATGGAATGCGGCGACCACTGGATCCTCTACGCCCAGGTATGTAATGGCGCCGTGCTGGATCCTTCTGGCACCACGGCGGTGCATCAGCGCCGATTCGGGGTGAACTACTGAAGCCGCCCCATCCAGCTCAGAATCTGAGGGTCACCCCTGCACCCACATGGTTTACCCAGCCGGCCATGCCGACCTGAGTGTTGTATGTCGGTTGCCAATGGGCGAACAGCACGGTGCGGGAGCTGAGCGGGTAGGTCAGTTCAATCTCACCGCCCCAGTCAACTCTTCCCCCAAGTCCTGAATAGCTGCCCGGGTTGTAAAAACGCGGCCCCGCATCCATGGTGAGGTTGAGTTGATCCACGTTGAAACCCAGGCCCAAGCGGGTATCGGTGTAGTTGCCGAGGTAGGTGCCGGTGGAATCCCAGCCGTTGCGGTTTTCCACCGCCAGAAAGAGGCCGTCGGCAATGGTCTCAAGCCCATCGCCCAGCGCGAAGTTCACATCACCGTCACCCAGCGCCAGGGTGCCGGCCAGCGAGAGCTGCTGGCGCAGGCCACGCTGATCTTCGCCCTGGCTGGTCGTGATCAAGTAAGGCATCCACTCGGCGCTCAGTTCGAGCCGGCGTGTCGGCTGGTACACCAGCTGCAGCCGGCCCTTGATGTCGGTGCGGCGCCAGTTCGAGCCCGGCAGCCCGTGGTGGTGGTGCTCCTCCTCCTCGCCGGCTGGTTCCACCCGGCCATAGAAATGCTCGGCCTCACCCCAGACGAAGGCCGGTCCCAGTTCCATCTCGATGGCAAACACGCCACCGTTGTTGAGACCCCACTCCAGCACCGTGCCCAACTGGGCATCGATGGCGTAGTGGCGGGGCTGACCCTCGACGTTGTTCTCAAAGCCGCCGTGGCCCTCGATCGTGATCAGCGGCACCACGCGGAACTGGCCAGGAGCCACCCGGCCGGCCTGGCCATCGGCGCCATGGCATAGGGCAGGTGCGCCGGAGAACAGCAGGAGCCCTGCCAGGCCCGAGCTGAGCGGCCAGCGGAAGCGGCAGGAGAATGGAAACGCCATGACGGGATTGCGGATGAAGGAACGACATCGGAGGGATTGAGCAAAAACCGGAGGATCCAGGCGCAGGGCCGCCACGCCGCGGTGCGCCGCGCCACTCAGCGAATCGCCGCCCAGCGGCGTTTCAGTTGCTGGCCGCCGGCCCGGTCGCAGCTGCCGCCCTGGCCCTCCACGAAGGTGCAGACGTTGGCGGTGAAGGTTTCCACATAACTGGCCTTGGCTGCCAGGCCATCGGCAACGAGAGCCACGGAATTGATGGGTACTCCGCTGCGCTGGGAGATGCGGCGCAGGGCCTTTGAGGGCGGAAGACGATCCGGGAAGATGACCCGGGCGCCGGAACGCTTCAAGGCATCACTCACTTGATTGAGTCCCTGGGGCCGCAGCAGGCCGGCGGTACTGAAGGATTCGATCACCGCCAGCTCCCGTATCCCGTAGCGAAGGGCGAAGCTGCGGAAGGCACGATGGCCGCTGGCCAGCACCCGGGCAGAGGGGGGCAGCGTCGCGATCTGTCGAACGGTCCAGGCATCGAGATCGGTGAGCACCAGAGCGGCCTGCTGGCTGCGGGAACGCAGCCGGCTGTCTTGGTCGGTGAAGGGAGCCAGGCGTTCCGCGATCAGCCGCACCATCGCGGCGCCCTGGCGGGGGTCATGCCAGACATGGGGGTCCCGCACACCGCCGGCACCCTCGAAACTGGGGCTGTTCGGTACCGCCAGCTCCGCCACCGCCACCTGGGGCCGACGCCCCTGCACCTTGCTGAGGGCAGGGGTGAGGCCATAGCCATTCACCAACACCAGATCGGACTGGGCCAGAACCTGGCGATCACTGGGCCGCAGCGCTGCCTGGTGAGGATCCTGGTTGGCGGGCAGGAGGCAGACCACCGTGATTAGCCCTTCCGCCAGGGTGCGGGTGAGGTCGCAGAGCACGCCGTCCGCAGCGACGACGGTGGCTGCCCGAGCAGGGGGAGGCGGCAGCAGCAAGGCGGCGCCCAGAAGGAGTGGGGCCAGCCATGGCCTGGAAATGGGGGTTCGCCGGCCCTGAAAGTGGAACAGTCTGAAACCGGAGCCCTGACGAGGTGATACCAGCGACACATGCCGAATGACAACCGCACAAACGATAACCATTCCCGTCATCTGCGGCCCTAGGATTGTGACAGTGCGATTGTTTCGACAGCCCTAGGCCGCTCTCCCTTCTGCCCGGAAGCCCATTTCCCGCGCTTCCCAATCGCAGCGCAATCCCGACCAGCCTTGCCGATGCTTCAGGTTCAGCGCGTCAGTTACCGCTATCCCGGCAAGGCTTCCCCCACGGTTCTGTCGGAGGTGAGTTTCAGCCTCGAGCCCGGAAGCCTTACGGCGCTGCTCGGGCCGAATGGCGCCGGCAAATCCACCCTGTTGAAACTGCTGCTCGGCCAGCTCACCCCAAGCCTGGGAAAGCTGCTCTGGAATGGCCGGGCCATGGCCCCTCGTCGGCCACGGCTTGCCCTGGTTCCACAGCGGAGCGCCATCCAGTGGCAGATGCCAATTACCGTCCGGGATCTTGTGGCTCTCGGCAAACTGGCAGGCCCCACGGCGGAACCGCTGCCGGATGCCACCGAGGCCCTGCAGTCCATGGGTTTGGCCTCCCTGGCTGAAACGCGTCTTTCCCAGCTCTCCGGGGGCCAGCAGCAGCGGGCCCTGCTGGCTAGGGCCCTGCTTCAGAAGGCCGAACTGCTGGTCCTCGATGAACCGTTCAC
>JBILDB010000305.1:0-3377 GCA_044352805.1 Cyanobium sp. | reverse complement strand
CCTGCCCCCGGCCCGACTCCTGCCCACCCCCCGCCGCGGGTCTGTTCGTCTGGCCAGTGCTGTTCGGCCTGGCCAATGCCACGAGGCCAGCACTCCCCAACGCCATCGCCACGGCGAAGGTCTGCTGCCGGGGCCCATTCCCTCTCCCAGCTGGGAAGAACTCCTGGGGCGACGTTGATCCCTCCAATCCAGGTCCTGGCGCTCAGGCCCCGTCTGCCAGATCGAGGCGGTTCGGCCCTGGCTGCCAACAGCAAAAGGCCTGAGTAGAAAGGGTCCAGATCTCCCTGCGCCGATGTTTTCGCGCCCTGGATACCTGGGCCGTCGGGCCCGCCTGCCGGTCGTTCTGCTGACGGCCTGTTCATCCCTGGCTTGGGCGGGCCTTGCCGTTGCGGCCCCTGTGGCGCCAGCCACCCTCTACTCAGGGGGCCCCATCCTGACGATGGCCGGCCCCACCCCCACCTACGCCGAAGCGTTGGTGGAGCGGGGCGGCCAGATTCGCTATATGGGCTCCCTGGCTGGTGCCCTGGCCGCTGCGGGCCCCGGCGTTCGGCGTATCGATCTGGCGGGCCATGCCCTACTGCCGGGTTTCATTGATGCCCACGGCCACCTACCCGACTATGTGGCCACCTGGGGCCGGCCCGATCTGAGTCCGCCGCCGGTGGGACAAACCCGCAGCATCCCTGAACTGCAGGCGACGGTTCGCGCCTACCTGGCCGCCCATCCCGCCCCAGCCGACCAGCTGCAGTTCTTCGTCGGCTACGACGACAGCCTGCTAGCGGAACGGCGCCACCCCACCCGGGCCGATCTCGATGCGGTGAGTGCCACGGTCCCGATCCTGTTGATGCATGCCTCCGGCCACCTGGTGGTGGCCAATAGCCCCGCCCTTGCCCTGGTGAAGATCACCAAGGCCACCCCTAATCCAGCCGGCGGCCTTATCCAGCGCGATGCCGCCACGGGCGAACCCAATGGGGTGCTGGAAGAAACGGCGGGCCTGCAGTTCATGCCGCTGATTCCCCAGCCCAGCCTGGCGGAGAAACTGCGGCGTTTGGATCAAGTGCAGAAATGGTGGGCCAGCTACGGCATCACCACCGCCCAAGATGGCTTGAGCAACGCCGCCAACATTGCCCTGCTGCGCGAAGCGGGTCGCCAGGGGCGCCTGATTGTGGATGTGGTGGCCTATCCGTTTTTCAGGGTCCTGGGGGATCTCAATTCCCTTGATGGCAGGCTGAAGGGCGTTGAGATTCATACCCCCGGCTCCTCCGCCCCGCTGGGTTCGATGCTGTCGAACGCCGGCCGCGAATTCGCCGGCACCGCCACGGCGGCCCCGGCGCCGCCGCTGGATGGGGCGGGCACGGCAGCGAAGCTGAAGGTGGGGATCTACGAAAATCAGCTCAAGATCGGCGGCATCAAGCTCACCGGCGATGGCTCGCCCCAGGGAAAAACAGCCTTCGTCAGCCAGCCCTACGCCAGCCCGCCCGCCGGCCAGAAGGCCGATTACCGCGCCTACCCGGTGATGAGCCAGCAGGAAGTAGACGACTGGGTGGCTTTCGGCTACCGCAACAACATCCAGGTAATCACCCACACCAATGGCGACGCCGCCCTCGACCAGTTGCTGAACGCCGTGCGCAAGGCCCGCAGCACCTATGGCGCCAAGGATCTGCGGCCCGTGGCGATCCATGCCCAGCTTGCCCGCCACGACCAGGTCGACCAAATGGGTGCCCTGGGCATCGTGCCGAGTTTCTTCACCGCCCACACCTTCTTCTGGGGCGACTGGCACCGCCAGAGCTTCGGCGAGCAGCGGGCGGCGAGCATCAGCCCCACGGGCTATGCCTACGGCAAGGGGGTGATCTTCACCAATCACAATGATGCCCCCGTGGTGCCACCCGACATGCTGCGCCTGGCCCAGACGGCCGTGCAGCGCACCACCCGCAGCGGCTTCGTGCTGGGGCCCGCCGAGCGGGTATCCGCCTACGTGGCCCTTAAGGCGATGACGGACTGGGCGGCCTATCAATATTTCGAAGAAAAGAGCAAGGGCACCCTTGAGGCAGGCAAACGCGCCGACCTGGTGATCCTGGAGCGCGATCCGCTCCGGGTGGATCCCAGCGGCATCAGCACGATCAAGGTGCTGGAAACGATCAAGGAGGGGCGGCCCATCTTTCGACTGGGGGTCGATCGCCTCGATCGAGCTGCAGTGAACAGCGCCAGCCAGGTGGCGCCCAATCCCAAATTGGCCCACCATGGCCATGGCCATTGAACGCCTTTAACCCCTACGCCCCGAACCATGCAACGCCCTCTTCTTGCTGCTGGAGCCCTTTTGCTCGTGGTTGGTCTGCTCTGGCCGCTGATCAGCAGCAGCGGCCTGGGCCGCCTGCCAGGGGACATCAGTATTCAACGGCCCGGCTTCAGCTTGTATTTCCCGCTCACCAGCGGTCTGTTGGTGTCAGCTGGCCTCAGTCTGGTGCTGTGGTTGCTGCGGCGTTGAGACTGGGAGCCGGACGGTTCACAGCCTGAACATCACCTGGGAAATGACGATCCAGGCGTCCTTGTCGCCAAAGGTGTCGTAGGTGGTGAGTTTGTAATTGCCTTCGAGGCCAAGCTGCAACCAGGGGTTGACGTCCCAGACGAGGTTGGCGAAGGCGGTGGCGTTAGTCAACAAACTGAAGGCGCCGCCGTCCTGGGCGTGGTCGATGCCATAGCCGAGATTGAGGCGCAGATTATCGCTGAGGTAGACGTACAACTGGGCCCAGCCCCCGGAGGTCGGTACGGCCTGGTTGGAGCTGCGGTTGTAGGTCTGCAGGATGCCGGACATGTATTCCCCCAGGCCCTCGCCGGTGTACAGCTCACCGGAGATGCCCAGCCGCCGCCCCAGGGCCAGCTGGCCATCGAAAGCCGCTCCCCAGACAGAGAGCACGGAGCGATCACTGGTCAGGGTGAGGGGAGTTAGGGCCCGGATGTTGTCGAGCACGCGCAGCTTCCCCACTACGCCGGAGAAGCCCAGCTCCAGGGGACGGAGCTGGCGGCCCCCCGCCCGCTCCTTGGTGGCCCCGAAGCCCAGGGACAGGCGGCCTTCGACATTGGGCCAACCGTTGTCTTCGACGATTTCCTGGCTCTGGAGGTTGGACAGGTCGACCTGGTCGGGCAGGGCGGTGGTGACGGGGGAGGCCGCGGCGAGCTGGAGGGCCCCAGCAAAACCCTCGCCCGCCTTGAAGTGGTTCTCCACCCGGAATTGGGGTCTGTAGGCGCCGGGGTTGCCGGAGGCGGCCAATTTGCCATTGGGCAAGGTGTCGGGATCGCGGGGCGCGAAGACATCGAATCCCTGGCCGGCGGCAAAACGCCAAGTTCCATTACTGATTTCGCCGTAAAAAACCACCGGGGTA
>JBILDB010000048.1:0-10981 GCA_044352805.1 Cyanobium sp. | reverse complement strand
GCCAGATCCTGTTCGCCCTGCCAGTGTTGTTTCTGACGCTGCTCACAGCGCTGCCATGCCCAGCGGCGCCGCTGCCGTCCTGTCTCGGTGAAACGCGCTCGCTGGTCATCTCCAGCGGCATGCCCTACACGCCACTGCGGGTGCAGGGCCGCACCGGCTTTTTCGTGCTGGATCTGGGGGCTGATGGCAGTGCCATTTCACCGGGCACCTTTTTGGGCAGGCGGGGTCCGCTGCCGCTGCAGAGCAGCGGCAATACATTTGCGGGCGTTGATTTCTTCGGTCCGTTGGCGCCTTTGCGCCTCAATGTGCAGGACCACAGCGGCATCCGCGGCCCCCTGCCCCAGGCCGGTTTGATCGGCACCGAGCTGTTGAGCAACCATGTCTGGACCCTGGATTACGCCAACGGGCTACTGCGCCGCGCTGACCAGGCCAGCTTCTGCGCCGATGGCGAACTGCGCCAGACCGGTTTTCAGCCCCTCTCCAGCGCTGGTTACTTCGGCACCAATGCGGCCACGCTCTCCTGCCCTGCAGCCCCCAGGCGCGGTCCTTGCCCCAACATCCCCTCGATTCCAGTGCGCATTGGCTCCAGCATGGCGGTGGCCCAGGTCGATACCGGCTACGACGACGGCCTCCATTCGCCCTCTCTGAACATCAACCGGGCCTGGTTCAACCAGCTGGCCCGAAGCGTGCGGCTCGAGCCCCATCCCGAGGCGAACCTGACCCTGAGCACCTGCGCTGGGGTGAGTGAGCAGGTGCTGGCCTACCGTCTGCCGCCGGGAAATGCGGTGGAGCTGGTCGGCAGTGATGGCTCGGCGGTGCGACGTCTCCAGGGGGTCACCCTGTTTCTCAAGGACACACCGCCTGGCGCCCGCCGCTGCGGCGGCATTGGCACCTGGGATCGCGCCGCCGCCCAGCTGGGCGCCAGCTTCGTTAATGACGGCACTTTGGTGGTGGATCCCTTCAGCCAGCGGCTGTGGTTCCGGCCGGGGCCAGCAGAACCCGGCGCCCCCGCGCGTTGATGGCTCCGCCCCTCAAGGCACCAGACCATCGCGTTTGGCTTGGCTGATGGCGCGATCCAGGCGCGTCGCAAGGGTGCTGTCTAGATTGGGGGAATAGACGAAGGCCTGGGATTCCCGGTAGCTGTCCTTGAGGGCCAGCCGCAGCCGGGAGCGCTGTTCCGGTGGGGTTTGCTCCAGCACGTAGACAAGCTGTTGCTCATCGGCGAGCATCCCGTCAGCTTTGTCTTGCAGCAGCAGCTCCGGCCCTTTATCGAGCGCGCTCAGGCTCACCAGGTTCACCCGGCCAGCCAGGGGCGGAATCTTCAATAGATGTTCACTGACACTGCCGGGCCGCACCGCGATCCGCAGGCCGATCAAATCCGTCAGATTGCGGGGCTGGAAACCACGCGCCGCCGGCTCGCGCAGGGCATCCAAGGTGATGGTGCTCACGATCATCGAGGCGCCGATGATGCGCACAAGCCAGGCCAGCAGCACCAGGGCATGGCCGCGGGTGCGACTGACGATCATGTTGGTGCCTGGACCTGAGGCCATCACCTGGTAAATCAAGGCAAAGCGGCGCAGCTGCTCCCGCTTGCTGGTGTCCTCTTTACCCCGGTGCTCATCAAGCCACACCAAACTGCTGATCAGGCCGATCGCCAGTAGATATGCCCCGATCACCTTCAGCAACTCGGTATTGATAAGGGTGCTGAGCAACCTCAGGCTGTTGGCCCCCGCTTCAGCGGGCAGCATCAGAGCCAGGCCCCGCTCCTGGAACGGCAGGCTGAAGCGGTAGCTACCCACCCTCTCCGGCGCCATAGTCAGGCAGCCGACCCCTATGTCGACCTGATCATTGCGGGCGGCCTCCAGCAGGCTGCGGGGAGTGGGATAGCCCCTCATCAGGTAAGCCAGACCCTCGCGCCGGGCAATCAACTCCCACAGTTCCACCGCCCGACCCTGCCACTGGCCCCGGTTTTTCTGCAGGGAACAGGGAGGTGATCTATCGAGAACCCCCACCCGCAGCACCTCGGCGGCCAGCGCTGGCAGGGGAACGGCCAGCAGCAGCAAGAGCAAAGCAGGCCAGGGGCGCAGCCACCTTTTCATCGCCACCAGCGCCACCAGGGCTGGCGCGGCGCTTTGGCATGGCTGCCATCGCAGAGGGGATGGCGCCTTGATCGGCCGCAGCCACACATTTGCACCAAGCTGGGTTCGCGCAGTCGGAGTTCGTAAGACACCCTGCCGCTGCCCAGATGGGCGCCGTCGCACATCCAGCCATGGCGACTGCGGCCACAGCCGCATAGCTGATGCACCCCTGCCGCCAGCTCCAGGGGCTGGGGGCCAGCTGCCGGGCAATCGGACTCTGCCATGTTTGATGTGCCCAAGGGTCCTGGCCTGGGACCAGTTTGGGCCGTTGCGGCCTGGCTTGCCAAGGTTATGGCAGATCCTGCGAAGGCTGGTGCGAGGCGAGGGATGATGGACGAAGCCTCAGGGCCCGGCCCCGGCAAGCCCAGCACCAGAGACACCTTTGACGATCGTGCCCATGCCAGCCCCCTCGAGTGCCTGCGATTCAGCCACAACGACCAGCTTCGCTGAATTTGGCCAACGGGCCGACTATTCGTTGCTGGATTCCCTCCAGGTCGATCCCCAGGCCAGCGACGATGGCGACGATCACAAACCCCGCCAGATCTTCTCCGGCCATTACGTGCCGGTGACCCCCACGCCGCTGCCAGCGCCGCAGTACGTGGCGCACAGCAGCACATTATTCAACGACCTGGGTCTGGACGAGGGGCTGGCCCACGACGAAGACTTCCTGCGGCTGTTTTCTGGTGATATCAGCGTGGCGCGCCAGCCGCTGCGACCGTTTGGCTGGGCAACCGGTTATGCCCTCTCGATCTACGGCACCGAATACATCCAGCAGTGCCCGTTTGGAACCGGCAATGGCTATGGCGATGGCCGGGCGATTTCCGTGTTTGAGGGCCTGTTCAAGGGCCGACGCTGGGAGATGCAACTCAAAGGCGGCGGCCCGACTCCCTACTGCCGCGGCGCCGATGGCCGTGCCGTACTGCGCTCCAGCGTGCGCGAGTTTCTGGCCCAGGAATTCATGCACGCCCTGGGAGTTCCCAGTTCCCGCTCGCTGACGCTCTACGTGTCCAGGTCCGAAACCGTGCGCCGGCCCTGGTACGCCCCGAACTCCAGGTCATTTGATCCCGACATCTTGGTCGACAACCCGGCGGCGATCACAACTCGCGTTGCAGCTTCTTTTCTGCGGGTTGGCCAGCTGGAGCTGTTCGCCCGCCGCGTCCGCAGTAATGGCCATCCGGGTGCCCTGAACGAGTTGCGGCTGATCGTGGCGCACCTGATTGAGCGGAATTACCGGCCAGAGATCGATCCGACTCTGGAGTTCAGCGATCAGGTGGTGGAGCTGGCCAGGTTGTTTCGCGGACGGCTTACCTCCCTGGTTGCCAACTGGATGCGCGTTGGCTACTGCCAAGGAAATTTCAACAGCGACAACTGCGCCGCAGGTGGCTTCACCCTCGATTACGGGCCCTTCGGGTTCTGCGAATTGTTCGATCCCCGATTCCAGCCCTGGACCGGCGGCGGCGAGCATTTCTGCTTCTTTAACCAACCGCTTGCGGCTGAAGCTAACTACCAGATGTTCTGGGCTGCCATCCGCTTGCTGCTAGCAGATAACAGGGACGCACTGGCGCGGCTCGATCAGATTCACGATGGCTTTGCAGATGCGATGCAGCAAGAGATCGAGGCGATGTGGGCCAGCAAGCTTGGCCTGATCAGCTATGACGCAGAGCTGGTGAATGAGCTGCTAGAGCTGCTGGTTCTTTCCAAGGCTGACTACACGATCTTCTTCCGCAAGCTGTCTGACATTCCAGAACAACCATCAGTCTTGAAAGAGAGCTTCTATGTGCCCAGCTCAGAGCAGCTCAATGGGCAATGGCAAAGCTGGCTGCAACGCTGGCGAGATTGCATCACCGCAAGCGGTGACACGCAAGTGATATCTGCAGCAATGAAACGCATCAACCCTAAATACACCTGGCGCGAGTGGCTGATCGCACCGGCCTATGAAAAGGCTGCCCAAGGAGATTATGGCTTGATCAAGGAGCTGCAGACGGTCTTCAGCCATCCTTATGATGAGCAATCAGCAGCAGTGGCGGCGAAGTACGACCAACTGAAACCCCGGCAATTCTTCAATGCTGGTGGCGTGTCCCACTACAGCTGTTCGTCTTGAGTCCAGGCAATCACTAAGGGTTCTCCATACCTCTAGCTCTAGGCCCAGGCATTAGGGCGACACCAGCCTAATCCAGCGGAAAGTACAGCCGCCTGATGGAGGGGCTCAAGGCTTTCTCCCTGGCATTCTGGCGCCTGAGCTGCTCGATTTCTTTCTCTACCCGCTCGCTGTCGCTCCCCAGCTGTGCGATGCCGGCTGGTGGACCCGAGGCGCTGGAATTGGCTGAGGACATCGGGTTGGATGGGGCGGGATCGAGACAGCTCTCCATCCCTTAGTGCCACCGTTGTCCCAGTTCCCCCTCTTCAATGCCGATGCCGGTGATGGGCATCACTCACGTGCGGATGGGCATGCTCCAGCGTCCGGTGACGATGCTCATGGGCATGCCAGAAGGGCTGATCAGCACCAATACCTTCAAGCTCCTCGGCTGCATGGATGTGCTCGTGATGGGGATCGCGGCCGTGCGGATCGTGTCGGTGGCGATGGGCATGACGCAGAACGTCGTGGTGATGCCAGTGGCTGTGCTGTTCCCTCAGTAGTAGCAACACACCGGCGGCCATCAGGCCAGCGGCCACGAGCAGCTGGGCTGTGAAGGCTTCGCGCAGGATGACCAGGGAGAACAGGGCGCCCACAAATGGCGCCGTGGAGAACAGCACCGCCTCACGGGCGGCCCCGAGATCGCGCAGGGCCAGCAGATCCAGCCAGATCGAGATCCCATAGCCCAGGGCACCGATGCCCAGTAGCCCAAGAGTTACTGGCAGGGATGGGAAGTGATGCCCCAGCAACACAGCCAGGGCCAGCATCGGCAGCGAAGCTCCCGCAGCCTTGAAAGTGGCGATTTGGATCGGATCGCGCAGGCTCAGGTGCTGGCTGAGGTTGTTGTCGATGCCCCAGGCGAGGGTGGCCAGGGCGATCAGGGCGCTGCCGCCTGCATTGGCTCCGCTGAGGGAGCCATCGGAGAGCAGCACCGCCCCAGCGATGCTGAACAGCGCCGCAAGTAGGCCCATCCGGCCCAGATGCTCCCGGCCGAGCACCACGGCGATCGCCAGGGTGAATACCGATTCGAGGTTGAGCAGCAGCGAGCTGGAGGCCGCCGGCAGGCGCGCCAGGCCCAGCACCAGGGCCACCGGTCCGACCACCCCGCCGAGCAGGGTGAGGGTTGCCAGCGCCGGCCAGTCCTGCCGTTGCAGCGGGGTTTCGGCCTGTTTCCCCCGCAGCAGGCGCACCACCAGCAGGGCCAGTGTGGCCCCGCCATAGAGCAGGCCGGCGATGCTCAGGGCCGAACCGGATCCGGTGATGGTGCTGATCAGGGGGGCACTGCAGCCGAACAGCACGGCGGCCCCCAGGCCCGCCAGTTGGCCGCGTCGTTGCGAGCTCATGGTGATGGCGTCATCACAGTCATGATTACTCAATGCAGCCGCCCTGCCCCCGAGTCCCAGCTCCAGCCGAGTCCTGATTCACTTTTCTTGCCATGCCCCGTCCTTACCAACCCTCCCTATTGCGACTGCTGCATGGCGCCACGGTGCTGCTGGTGCCGCTGGCCTGGCTCACGGGCTTGCTGGTGTACTCAACGTATGACGGCCGTTTTGGTCGGCTGCCCTTCAGCCTTGCCGGTGAGTGGATCGACATCCACGGCACGGTGGGGTTTCTGCTCTGGCCGATCGCCCTGCTGTTCGCCCTTTATGCCCTCAGCGCCGGCCGGCTGCGGCTGCGGCAGCCCGCCAATGCGCTCGCCCTGGTGGCCCTGCTCATGGCGGTGGGCAGCGGCAAGTTGATGGACGAGGACTGGCTGCGCGACGGCCAGTTCCAGCAAGTTGTTTACAGCGTCCATCTGCTCGCCTGGCTGCTGATCGCCCTCGCGGTGACTCTGCATGTGGCGTCGGTGCTGCAGCGTGGCGGCCTGCCGCTGGCCCGCTCGATGGCGAGCGTCCAGCTCCGGCCTGGGGACCTACCTGGGAACTGGTTTGATCAGATCCGCAGGTCTTTCAAGGTTAGAAGTTGACTGCGGGCAGCTTCAGCATCGAGTGCGATGCTCGCAACGGCATCGAGCGTGATGCGGATGCCCAATGGGGCGCTGGAGGCGTTCCGCCGCAGGGTGAGCGATCGCTGTTTACCGGTGGATTGCAGCGATCAGTAGAATGGCGGATGAGGAGCTGGTGCCAAAGCTGATCGAGGCCCTCCCCGCGCGCTATGGGAGACCTGCAGCGCCTGCGCCAGCGCACGCTCTGCGGGGATCACCGCTATCGGCTGCAGCGCCAGCCGAACGGGCGGTTTCGGGGTGATGTGGGGGTCTGTGTCCGCCTAGGAGAACCCTGAGGGCTGCTTGTCTCAGCCCGCCGAATTGTCGTTGAACCAGGCCTGCAGGTCTCCAGGCTCTGTGAAATCGAGCAGGTCTTCCGCCAGTTGCTCCAACTGCTGCAGGGTGAGGGATGAGAGCCGCGCCCGGCTGCCCTCATCGAGGCTGCCGAGGCGACGTATGAGCAGCCGGATGGCCAGAGCGGCTGCTTCCTGCTGTCGGCCAGTCTCTAGACCTACCTCCAGCCCTTCCTGCCTTCCCTCCTCCAGGATCTCCTGCACCGCGCGGGTGTGGCGCAATTCCTGCAGCGGCAACCCGGCGATCATCAGAATCTGCTCCCTGCTCAGCTGTGGAAATCGTTCAAACAGCATAGAGAAAACCACCGGCTCCAGATCCCGGCGGCTCGCCAGGATCCGCCGGCAGCGGTCCCCAAGCTCCTGCTCGGAACGCACTGGCAGGGTGAGCAGATCCACTGCTGCATCCAGGTTTTCCTGCCTTCCCAGCTCCTCTAGGCTCACCCAGTGCACCTGCTCCAGAAAACCCCGCAAGGGCAGCACCGGCCCCAGCTGCAGCCGCTGGTGCGGTCTGATCACCACCACGCGCCAGTGCTCGATGCGGGGGTGGAGCTGTAGGAAGCGGTAGGTCTGGGCCGCCAGACGGTGATGGAAGCCCGGGTCGGCGCGCATCTGTACCTCCAGGAGCACCACCGGCAGGTCCTCAGACCCCGTTTCACTGCCGAGGGGCCAGAGCACGCCATCAAGGCGATGGCTGCCCGCTTTGAGCTCTGGTGCCGAGAAGCGGTACTGCAGATCCAGCTCTGTGGGTACGGCACCGCTGGGTAAGGCGCCGTTGGGCGATGCCACCAGCCAACGGATCAGATCCGGCGCCGACTGGAACACCCCGTAGAACCAGCGGTCGGTGTTCAACGCGGGGTGGAGGGCTCGCGGCGAGCGATGGGGATTGTTATGCAGAGCTCAGCAGCAGGGGCGGAGGAGGCCATGTCTGTGGTGGTTCGCGGTGCCGGTCTGTCGAAGAGGTGGGTTGGTGGAAGGGCCAGGCTCAGCCAGCCGGATGGTCGTCGAACCAGGCCTGCAGGTCGCCAGGCTCTGTGAAATCGAGCAGGTCTTCCGCCAGCTGCTCCAATTGCTGTAGGGGCAGGCAGGAGAGGCGCTCCCGGCTGCCCTCATCGAGGCTGCCGAGGCGACGGCTGAGCTGGCGAATGGCCAGGGCTGCGGCTTCCTGCTGCCGGCCGGCTTCCAGTCCCTCCTCGCGGCCTTCCTGACGGCCTTCTTGCCTTCCCTCCTGCCTTCCCTCCTCCAGGATCTCCTGCACCGCGCGGGTGTGGCGCAATTCCTGCAGCGGCAACCCGGCGATCATCAGAATCTCCTCCTTGCTCAGCTGTGGAAACCGTTCAAACAGCATAGAGAAAACCACCGGCTCCAGATCCCGGCGGTTTGCCAGGATCCGCCGGCAGCGCTCCGCCAGCTCCTGCTCGGAGCGCACCGGCAGGGTGAGCAAATTCACTGCTGCATCTAGGTTTTCCTGCCTTCCCAGCTCCTCCAGGCTCACCCAGTGCACCTGCTCCAGAAATCCCCGCAAGGGCAGCACCGGCCCCAGCTGCAGCCGCTGGTGCGGTCTGATCACCACCACCCGCCAGTGCTCGATGCGGGGGTGGAGCTGCAGGAAGCGGTAGGTCTGGGCCGCCAGGCGGTGTTGGAAGCCGTTATCGGCGCGCATCTGCACCTCTAGGAGCACCACCGGCAGGTCCTCAGAGCCGGTCTCGCTGCCGATGGGCCAGAGCACGCCATCGAGCCGATGGCTGCCCGCCTTGAGTTCCGGCGCCGAGAAGCGGTACTGGCGGTCGAGATCAAGGGGAACCGCACCAAGAGAGGCCTCGAGGCCATTGGGCGATGCCACCAGCCAACGAATCAGATCCGGCGCGGACTGGAACACCCCGTAGAACCAGCGGTCGGTGTTCAATGCGGGGTGGAGGACTCGCGGCGACAGCCTGGGCCGCTCCGAACCCAGGGCGGTGCCGCCCACCGTCTAGTGGCGACAGCGGAACTGGTTTGATCAGATCCGCAGGTCGTTCAAGGTCAGAAGTTGACTGCGAACAAAGAACAGACCCGTGAGACGCTGCCCCGGGATCAGTCCACCCAGTTCTCGATTCTCAAGCCTGCGTAGGGAATGAAGTCGCGTGGATTGTTGGTCACGAGGGTGATGTCGAGCGCCAGGGCGTGCGCAGCGATCAGCTTGTCGAGGGCATCCCTGCGTCGCTCCCGATTCGCCCAGCGGACAGCGCCGCAGACCCTGGCGGCTCTCCCATCGAAGGGCGCCACGGGGACCTCAAGCAGAAAGCGAGCCAGGGCAGCGTTGTTGCGTTCTGCATCCTCCCCGGAGGCCACCACCCCGTACTCCAGCTCTGCAGCGGTGATCGCCGAGATCAGCACTTCTCCGACCCTGCAATTGGAGAAGCGCTCCGCCACCCGTGGAGGCTGGTTCTTCATCAGGTAGATGCAGATGTTGGTGTCGAGCAAGTAGCGGGGCCTGAGGCTCACAGCGACTCCCGCTCCTGCTGTTCGTCCTGATCGCGCCCTGCCGCCAGTAACGAGGGCGAGAAGGATGCAAGGGCCTGGAGCGCAGCGGTGCTGGGTCGGCCGGCCGGTCGGATCCGCAGCTCATCGCCGCAGCGCTCGATCTCCGGTTCCAGATCGCTGCGCTCGTAGGCCAGCTCCGCCGGGATGCGCACGGCATGTCCAGCCGAGATGTACCACTACATCTTATGCGTCGTGATCGTGTCTGGAGCTCTTGTTGCGTTGCTGCCTCCAGAACCGCGCCGACCCCGGCCGTGGCCAGGAGCTGCAGCAACAGATCTTTCGCCCTGTTCTTCCCCTCCGGCATGGTGATGGCGCCCAGCTGCAGCCAGCCGGCCTTGGCCCCAAGGCGGCGAGGGCTGTTCTGATGAGCCGCGCTGGATCTGGAGGACACTAGTTCGCCCATTTCGATCCGGAGTTGGATTACCACCGGGCCCGGTAGGAGAGGGGCAGCCGTCAACGATGTCTGGGGCCGGAACCGTCCATCATAAGGCACAAATCTCAGGCACTCGGATAGCCCTTAAGAAGAGTTGTTAAGTTGTACCTTCGTTACTCTCCCACAAGCTACTTTGCGATTGATCTGCTGTATGATTACTGGAGTTTCTAAAAAAATTTGAGGTGCAATGTCATGATGAAGCTAGCTATCTCAGCAGGCGGAGCGATTTGCTTCGTGACAATATCAATATTTACTCCCATGGCTCACGCGGCAATGATGATAAGAGATTATCGACCAATAACAGGTCCCAACAACAGTGATGTTGAAACTTATGATGCTTGGATGAATAGAGTAATACCACTAGCTATACCTCACCCATATAATGCAGTTGGCCCAATCAATCCCTATTTCAGCGGCGTAACGACCAACCCCATTACAGCACCGCCTTATGCGATTTCAGCACCTCCGCAATATGATAACACATTCAATCCTGCACCCGTACCGATAGGTGCGCCAACACTAACATTTACACGAGGTCCAGGCGTTACTCAACTGGGAGTATCGAACATAATTACTAGCTGCTGCACGGTACAATTTGTGTCGGATTTAGGCGTTGGAAATGATATGAACTGGTCGGACATAAATATTGCCTCTTCTAATCCATTGACATCCTTTGGATTTGGGGTGTTCTCACAACATAATTCCTATGTTCAGGGTTTGGGTGATTCTCTATTTACAATAACTCTGTTTGACAAAAACGGTACTATTAATGTTGGTACCGGAACTTTCGTCGCACCATCTTACACTCCAATACCTGGATATATTGGCGTAAATTCTGATGCAGGTGCACTGCCAGGACTTGTTTTCGTAGGAATTACTTCAGATATACTTTTTGACAGCCTTCAAATCAGGGAATCTCGCACATACCCCACTGGAGGTCCATATAATGTGGACGGTGGGGGTGATATGGAATTTTTTGGTGCATTTTTCGCTACACCTGTAACAGCCTCCCTCCCGTCTGCTCCAGGCCCACTCCCGATCCTCGGCCTCGGCGCCGCCTTCGCTTATAGCCGGAAGCTCAGGCAGCGCATCAAGTACAGCAAGGCGCCAGAAGTTCTCAGCACCATTCGTTGAACCCCTTACCAGCCTGCATCCACCATCACCAGGAGCTTCTGAACCTTCTTGATCTTCTGGAGCCGCTTCACGATCAGACGGTTCCAAAGCCTGCCGTGCTGGGCGCTGATGTTGGGCAGCAGACCTCGATCGCCTAACTGCGCTGCGGCCCTGCCCAATCCAGGCCAAGTACCAAGCGCACAGCAATGCAGCAGCCAGCGCAGCAACGACAGCCCGAGGATCAGCCCGATGCCGGCGTTGCAGCGGTAGCGACGTTGGTGAGCCGTGTGGACGGCTGCCGTATCG
>JBILDB010000047.1:0-10988 GCA_044352805.1 Cyanobium sp. | reverse complement strand
GAATTCGCCGCCCAGGCCCGCGCCGACCGGGACGCCGATGCGGCGGCCGACTTTGAGGAGCAGATCGCCGAATCGCAGGAACATGCGGCGATCTTCCGGCGGGCCGCCAGCAATTTTGGCTTCCTACAGCCGATTGAGCAGCACCATGCCGAGCGCTACACCGTGGCGCTGGAGGCGCTGCAGGGCAAGGGCAAGGCCGGCGAGGCGGCGACGCCGGTGGCGGGCAAGTGGATCTGCAAGGTGTGCTCGATGATCTACGACCCGGCGCTGGGCGATCCGGATTCGGGCATTGCCGCTGGCACCCCGTTTGAGGAGATCCCAGCCAATTGGGTTTGCCCCATCTGCGGCGCCCGCAAGGCCAGCTTCGTGCCCTACCGTGAACCGGAGCTGCTGGCGGCCTGATGCGGCAGTTGGGGCATCGAGCTAAGCCAGGCGGGCAGTCCACAACCGCAACTCCTGGCCGCTGCAGCGCAACAGTGGCGCCATCATGCGCTGCAGCCGCTCCAGCCAATCGCGATCGGCATGTGGATATAGCTGATGAACACATGCCGGCGCTCGGGGGCTAACTGGGGCAGGCCTCTCTTTTAGGCGGTGGTTGGGGGGCATTCTGGCAGCTTCGAATCCTGATGGGCCTGGGGCCGGGGCCGGTGGCGGCCGGATGGTGCCAGGTGGTGGCACTGAATCTGTGGGGCGCTATCGCCGCATCCCCGCACCCATGCAGCCACTGCCCTTGCCAAGCGATCACTGGTATTACGAGGTGTTTCGGGTCATGCCCGATTTGGTATTTCGGCTTCTGCCCGGGCTGGCCGCCGCTGGGACCGGCGACACCGACATCCCTGCCCCTGCCAACTCCGCCGCAGTTTCCAGCTCCAGCTCCGGGCCGGAACCCGAACCCCCACGGGAAACGGCCTACATCTTCCGGCCGGTGGCCCTCAAAAAGGTGGCCCACTATCCCGATGGCGTGCTCTGGCCCCGTCAGCAGCCCGGCGGTAGCGAAGTGTTGCCGGTGGTGCTCCTGGAGGTGCAAATGCATGCCGATCGGCGCTTTCACCGTCGACTTGGCGCCGAAACTTTCCGCCTGCTGCAACAACACGAGGAGGTGGCGCATCTGCAGGTGCTGGTGCTTCTTGCCCACGGGCGCCTGGCCCTTGGCTCCAGCCAACCCCTGCTGCTGAGGCGCTTCCTTGAGCAGGACGTGACCTGGGTGGATCTGCAGGCTCTTGCCTGCCAACCCGGTCTCGATCCCATGCTGGCCCTGCTCACCCTGCCGGTGCAAAAAGAACCAGATATCGGGCCCTGTGCCCAGAGAATCGTGGCCCTAAGGCCGGATCTAATCGAGCTAATTGTGCCTATTCTTTCGGAACGTTTTCAAGGTCTTACCCCCTCCCAGATCATGGCCACCCTCGGCATCTCCAAAGATTTCTGGCGCCACACTCGCGCCTTTCAAGACATCCTCGCGGAAGGGCGGCAGGAGGGCGTTGAGCTTGGACGAAAGGAGGGCGTTGAGCTTGGAAGGCAGGAGGGCCGGCAAGTGGGCCTGCAGGAGGGCCGCCAGGAGGGCCGCCAGGTAGGCAGGGAGTTGGGCCTGGAAGAAGGCCGCCGCCGTGAGGCCAGCGCTCTGGCCCTGCGGCTGTTGGAGCGTCGCTGTGGATCCCTCAGTGCCGCCACCACCTCCCGCATCGTAACCCTGAGCCGTGCACAGCTGGAAAACCTGACCCTGGCCCTACTCGATTTCCGCAGCGGCGAGGATCTACAGAATTGGCTGGAGCAGCTGGAAGCCTGAGGGCGGCAGAGGTCTGAGCCGAAGCTTTCGCTGCGCCTGCAGCCCTTCGGGGCAAGCCTGAAATCGCTAGGTCTCGGACTTGTCTTCCATCAGCATCACCTCAAGCTGGTCGATCACCAGCAGCAGCGGCTCCCCCTTTGGGCCAGTGCTAGTCCAGTTGGTATAGCAATCGATCTCGTCCGCTTCGTCAGCCAGCCGTTTTCTGGCCTCGGGTATAGCGACCAGGGCAGGGGTGCTCACCCCTAGCTCAAACGCAAGAAGGGCGCATTCCGGGCCTGAACGTTGCCAGCAGCTGCCGGCGAGCGCTGGGCTCGATACGACCCGGCACATGCGACTCAAGATCCGTTTCGAAGTCTTCGTTACTCGCTTGTTCGAGAACCAGGTGCAAGGCGGTCTTTGAGATCAGAAGTAGGTGCAATGCAACAAGGATGTAGACGTCGAGTTAACAGACGAAACCTGCCTGTAATGCGCCAGCACCTGCGCCAGGCAGCGAAACCTATATCCCTGCCCCGCTATCTTGGCACGGTTTAATTTTAGCGGCGTTCGATTCCTCAATCTGCTAATCGTTATTTGTCGACATCATCGAACATCGAACGCTTCTTAGCTACAGGTTCGGGCTGGGACGGATCCTCTTCATCTTCCTCCTTCTCCTCCTTCTTCTGCGTCACTATATGGGTCCAGTCCGTATCGTCTTCGGTCTCCTCGTCGCGCTCTTGTTTGCGCTCTTCAAGCAAGTGGATCTCACGCTTCACTTGATCTCGCGCTTCGACGATTAATTTAACAGCCTCCTCATCCAGGTTAACGCCAATCTCCTCAATAAAATCGAGAGCACCGAGCAAATTCTGGAAGTGGCTGTCGGGCTCTACATCTAAATCGGCATCCGCAGCGATCTCGTCGATCTTCTCCTCAAGGGCCGGTAAGATACTGGTTCGCAGCGCAAGACCCAGTCCGACGAGATCAAGTGGCGATATGAGCGCAAGCATCTTTTCGTCGGTAAAGAATGAAACGTCGAGGTAGGAGAGCGCAGCGGTTTTCAGACATCCGGCGGCCTCGTGCCGCAGGCCATCAGGGAGCAGATCAAATTGATGGGCGCGGGCAAATGTATTAAGACGAGGGTTGTTGGCGAGGAGATCTGTTGACCAGCAGGGGCGTTGAAGGAGTTCGGGAAACTGTCTAATTACTTTAGTTAAAACCGCATCGTTTGCTCTGTAAGACAGGAAGTGAAAAAGCTTCCTGTTTCGGTACCACCCATACGGCGTGCGGCTAAGACGAATTACCAGCTGATCCTCCAACATAGACGGAATCACTAGTGCATCGCGAATCAGCGGCGAACCCTAGCAGGTGAAGCTGTCGAGGATCGTGTCAATTGGTGCGCCGCGAATAAGCGCAGCCATCATGTGCGGTTTTTGCCGCAAAATTTCCGTCAGTGCGTCCGAGATTGTTGGATGCGCAAAAGTCCATTTCGTGGCGGACAGCTTGAGAAAAGAGCCCTTCAACTCTGCGAAGCTATCCTGAATCTTGGCTAAAGGAAAACCGGTTAGCTCCGTAACCGCCTGCGCTGCGTCTGCATCATAGTCGTTCGGATCGAAGCCTTCTTGATGAACATAGACGAGAATTAGTGCGGCCTGGAGTTGCTCATCCAGAGCGCTGACTGTGTCGCTAAGGTGTTTTGTCGGCTCCTTCATGAACAGCACGAGGGAACTTTCGCGGGGCGCCATTCCCTTGGTAAAGTTCGGATCGCCAAGGCGCTCGGCGATTCCCGGTAGGAAATCGACGACGGTGGCAACTGCGTCGAGATGCGGCTTGACGCTCGAACGCCAGCTCTGACTCTGCTCGCCGAAGTTGATGTGATTGTAGAGGATCTGCGCCTTTTCTTCCAATGTCAGTTTACCGACATCAACCACAGCACTTTCATCAGCGAATTGCGGTAAATTGCGCTGACCCAGTCGGCGCCGCGCCGCTTCGTATATATGCTTGCGCGACGTCAGTAGGAAGCGATTGCCGTGATTGATCGCTGCACGCAGCTTAGAGAAAGCGGATGCCCAATCCTGTACGTAGTCATCGCGCAGCACGTTCGAGCCAAAAGCGTCATCGATCCAGAAAAAGCGGCCGGGATCGTTGGGATTCCAGCCAGACTCGAAGTCGCGTGGACTGGTAAACGCGAGGACGGTGTTATTGGGATTCTCCGAAGCGATTGTCGAAATAATGGCGCCGATTGCCGATTTGCCGCTCGCCGGATTGCCGAGCAGAAGCACCACGCCATGCTTCGAGATGGCATTGACAGCATCGCGATGCGCCTGTGTCGGAACATAGGTGCGAAGCTTCGGACGCCAGCTATCTAGTAGCGCGCGGCTTTGCTCGCTGAGCCGCTCATCAATGATTGCGGTCAAATCGCCCAAGCCGTAGACCTGCGGGACAAGGGCACGCAGGCGTGCACTGCTCTTGATGGTTCGGACGATGTATTGGCGACCCAAGATGTGCGGCTTGCGTACGCCGATCTCGCGCAGCTTGGCACGCATCGCCTTAGCGACCGGCGCATCTACGGTCATGTTGGTCATGAAGGCGTAAGTGTCGGCCTGGCCGTCTTTGACGAGTTCCTCGATGTTGCCGATTTCGGTGGAGAGGTCACCCAGCTTTAACGCCTTTCCGGCTTCCGATGTATGCTTGCATTGGACAGTACCGATTTTCTGTTCGCCGCCTTGTGAGGGGATTAAAAACACCGCATCTTGACCACCGTCTTGAGCCTCACGAAATATTTCTACTGGCCGCCCCAGAAACACTTCGCAGACTTGTGAGCATAGGTCTTGAAAGGCGCGCCATCCAAACGTGTGAAGTGCAAGGTCTGTATACGGACCGTGGGCTCGACGCGGTTGAGCACCCGCTGCTTCGTTCAGAGTGCGCACGACTATAATGCCGTAAAGTTCCAATGACTGTAGGTTAAGGGTAGCATTCCACGCTTTCTCTTAATTGATAAAAAAGTCTTAGCCTGCCTGTGCCTCGGCGAGAGGTGACTTAATCGCGAACTGGGACTCGAAGTTAACATGGGTGCATACTGGTTTGTTAAAGCTCAATGGTCGATGATACTTGGTGCGACTTCAAACATATTCGAATTGCTTGCGGGATTCTTTGAACTCATCTTACCGACTCTGATTGTGCCCGATCGTGCCGTCGCCATAGGGCGCGTCTTGGAAGTTGCATGCGAAGCAAAACAGCTTCGCACTTGATCAGACCCATGATGAAGTGGTTGTTGACGCCCGGTACATTGGGGAAATCCCATTCAATAAATGTCATTATTGCCCTTGGTCAGAGCCAATGGGAAACGCCAAGACCGTGATCCCCCTCATAGCCCCTAGGAATCCCTACCAGCCCCAGCCCATTGCACCCTTCCACAAGCGCGTTGCTGGGCTCCATGCTGAGGAAGGTTCCAGCCCCTATCTGCTTTTCCAATAATGCGCTTCTTCCCCCAGCTAACCGCCGCCGCCCTGCTGCTGGCCACCGCTGTACCCGGCAGCGCCTGGGCCGGCGCCGCCTTCAACAAAACCCTGCAGCTTCAAGGCACCAGCTTCCAGGTGCAGAGCAGTGGTGAGGGCTCCCAACAACAACTGACGATCACTACCACGGGGGCCAAGCCAGCGATCAAGCCGATCCGCCAAACGGTCAATGGCCAGGTGGTGGGCGCCGAGGTTGCCGACCTCAATAACAACGGTTTGCCCGAGATCTACGTCTACGTGCAGGGTGCCGGCAGCGGCAGCTACGGCGAAGTGGTGGCCTACGCCGTGATCAAAGGCAGCGAACTCTCGCCGATCACCCTGCCGGAACTCACGGGCGCCAACGCCGAGGGATACCAGGGCCATGACCAGTTTCAGGTGGTGGAGGACTGCCTGGCGCGCCGTTTCCCGATCTACAAAGCAGGCGACAGCAACGCCAAGGCCAGCGGCGGCCAACGGCAGATTTGCTACAAGCTCAAGGCCGGTGAAGCCGGTTGGCTCCTGCAGCCCAGCAGCGTGGTCAAGTTCTGAACTTGTCGCGCCCGACCCTGCCACGCCCAGCATGCCTGTGAAGGGTCAGAATTCCTCAACGCATCGCCCCAGCGCAGCTCTAAGCCTGAGCCATCTGGCGGTGGCGGGTTACCGCTCCCTGCAGCAGCTCACGGTCCCCCTGGGCGACGCGCCCCAGGGGAGTCTCACGGTGGTGTGCGGTGCCAACGGCAGCGGCAAGAGCAACCTCTACCGCGCCCTTGGTCTGATTGCCGCCGCGGCCCGGGGTGAGCTGGTGGCGGCCCTGGCCGCTGAGGGGGGATTGCCGGCGGTGTTTTGGGCCGGGCCGGAGCGCACGACGCGGGAGATGCGCCGCGGTGAGCAGCCGGTGCAGGGCAGTAGCGGCAGGCGAGAGGCGGCGCGACTGCGGCTGGGCATTGCCGGCGCCTCGCTTGCCTACGCCATTGAGCTGGGCTACCGGGCTGATGACCACAGCAGTGCCTTTGTGTTGGATCCGGAGATCAAGCGGGAGTGGATCTGGGCCGGCGGGCCTTTCCATCCCCGCAGCTTGTTGGTGCGGCGCAGCGGTGCGGTGGTGGAGCGCTGCGGCGAGGGCGGCCGCAGCCAGCCGCTTGCATTGGAGGTGTCGCCCCACGAGAGCCTGCTGACCGCCGTTTCTGACCCCCTGGAGGCGCCTGAGGTGTTCCAGCTGCGCAGCATGATCTTGAGCTGGCGCTTCTATGACAGCTTTCGCACCGACCGCCAGGCACCGGCCCGCAGCGGCCGCATCGCCACCCGCACCCTGTCCCTGGCGGCCGACGGCGGCGACCTGGCCGCCGCCGTGCAGACGATCATCGAGATCGGTGACCACGAAGGCCTGCAGGCCGCTATCGCCGCTGCTTTCCCAGGCTGCCGGTTGACGGTGGACACAAGCCAACCAACCTTTCGACTGCAATTGCACCAACCGGGATTGCTGCGGCCCCTCGATGCCAGCGAGCTCTCCGATGGCACCCTGCGTTACCTGCTGCTGGCGGCGGCCCTGTTCAGCCCGCGGCTACCGCCGCTGTTGGTGCTCAACGAACCGGAGAACAGCCTCCACCCCGATCTGCTGGCGCCCCTGGCGCGGTTGATCGCTGCGGTAGCAGAGCGCACCCAGGTATGGGTGGTCGCCCACGCCGAGGCCCTGGTCACCGCCCTGGAGGACAGCCCGGGCTGCACTCTGCTGCGGCTGGAGCGGGAACTGGGGGCGACGCTGTTGCCTGGCCAGACGGTGCTGGAGCGGGCCGCTTGGCGCTGGCCGGCTTGATCGCGCCCCAGGGCCATGGCCGGCTGCGTTGAGCCGGCAGGGGTAGCGGCCGTTTCAGCCTTTTTCCTGCAATCCCTTGAGGGCGGCCAATAGGGCGGCGGGGCTTTGGGGGTCCACCATCAGGACACTGCCGCCTTTGGCGTGGGCCATCTCCTGACCCATGGCCATCCAGTCATGGGCCAGCAGCAGCCTCAAACTTTCGGCCGCCGCTGGATGGGCTTCCATGGCCTTGGCCAATTCGGCGGCGGCCTCGGCCCGGGCCCGGGCAAGCAGCAACTGTTGCTTGGCCTGGGCGTCGGCTTCCAGCAACAGGGCCTCCTGGCGGGCCCGGGCATCGAGTACCAGGGCCTCGGCCCGCCCCCGGGCCGCATTCACCTGGGATTCCCGTTCGCCTTCTGAGCGCAATACCGCCGCCCGTTTTTCCCGCTCGGCGGTCATCTGCTGCTCCATCGCCTGCTGCACCCCCACGGTTGGCCGGATGTCCCGCAGTTCCACCCGTGTCACCTTGACGCCCCAGGGATCGGTGGCCTGGTCCAATTCGCGCAGCAACACCTCATTCACCTCCGAACGGGTGGTGAAGGTCTGATCGAGATCCAGCTTGCCCATCTCGGCGCGGATCTGGGTCAGCACCAGATTCACCATCGCCGCCTGCAGGTTGTCGACGGCGTAGTAGGCCCGTTCGTGCTCAAGCAACTGCCAATAGACCACCGCATCGACCTCAATCGAGACGTTGTCGCTGGTGATGCATTGCTGGGGGGGGATATCCAGCACCCGCTCCTTGAGGGACTGGTGGCTCACCACCCGCTCCAGCCCCGGCAACACCAACGAAAGCCCCGGCGAAAGCTGGCGGTTGTACTTGCCCAGCCGCTCGACCAGCTGGGATTGGCTGCTGCTGGTCACCTTGACACTGCTGATGCCCAGCACGGCCAGCACGGCCAGCACCGGCAGAAGAACGGTTTCCATCGCCAGCGCTCCTAATCCATCAACATAGGCAAATCAGCCACCTCCGGATCGCCTGCGCACCCATGCCCATCACCCCAGCCCTGTTTTGGTTGCTGGCGGGTCTGCCGCTGCTGGCCTTGGCCATGGCGGGCATCGATGGCGATGGCCTGCTGTTGATGGCCGGCCTGGCGGCCCTGGCGGTGGCCCTGCTGACGGCCGCCACTGCAGCACTGAGCACGACCCTGCAGGGCCTGTTGTTTGCCGCCCTGCTGGCGCTGGGCTACGGCTGGCTGCGCCACTGGGATCGGCGCCAACGCGAACGGCCCCTTGCCCCCAGCAGCCGGGCCGAATTGGCCGAGGTGATCAGTGCTTTTGAGAATGACGGTCGCGGAAGGGTGCGTTGGCAGGGCCAAAGCTGGGCCGCCACCAACCTGGAACCGGGGGTGCCACTGCTGCCTGGCAACGCCGTGACTGTGATGGGAAGGGAGGGGACGAGGCTGCAGGTGCTGCCGGCACGGCCCCTCTAGGCGGCTTGAAACAGCCTCAGTCGAAAAACATCAGGCTGACGACCTTGCCCATGTCCTCGGCCGTGCGACAGCTGGCCAGCAGGGTCTCGCTGTCATGGAAAGCAAAGCAGATCAGTTGGTCGCAGCGACTGATGATTTCTTGATTGCAGAGGCTGCTGGCGATCGGCAAGGGCAATTCATCGTGCTCGGGCTTTTCGACCAAGTGCAAGACCCGATCAAGTTGCTCCCTGGATTCGGCCGGCTGGCGATCCAGGCTTTGGGGTAGCAGCACCGTGAGGCGGGAAGGTTCCACATCAAGGACACTGCGGATCACGGCCGCATTGACCCCCTGGGAGCCTGAGGTCATCAGGTTGTGTCCCTCCTGGGCCAGGGAGCGCCCCACGAGTTCAACCAGATGGATGGACACCACGGGCACATGGCGACTGCCAAGAATGGCAATGCGCCGCTTTCCCCGGTCTTGGAGCATGGCTAGCTCCTGGGCCAACGTGTCGACCCGACCAATTGTTGGAAGATCTAGGGACCGGGTCACCCAAAACCTACGTTCGTACTTACGAAACTAGCAGCCACCGGACCGGTCCGCTTTGGGACCTCAGCTCAGACAGGGGCAGGCAGCTTGAGGCGTTCGTAGAGGGCATCGAAACGGCAATGCTCGGCCACCAAGCGGATGGCGTAGGTGGCCTTGACCGGTTCATGCAGACGCACATGGCCGATGGCCGCCTCGATCACCTCGACGGTGCTGAGGGTGTCGTGGTCCACCTTGAGCACGGGCACTTCCAATTCTTCAGCCCGATTCAGCAGTTGGGGCAACGGTTCGCCCACCCCAGTCAGGATCAGGCACTGGGTGGAGGCCTCCAGGGCGGCCAGCTGGATGTCGGTGCGATCGGCGCCGGTGATCACAGCCATGTTGCGGCGGCGGCGGAAGAACTCCATGGCCGAATTCACACTCATGGCGCCAATCGAAAGGGTTTCCACCAGCAGATTCAGCTGCTCGCTGCAACAAAGCACCCGGGCCCCCAGGCGCCGGGCCAGTTCTTCGACACTGATGCTGCGCAGCATCGGACTGCGGGGCATCACGCCAAATACATCGATGCCAAGACGCTCGAGGGCGGGCACCACCTCCTGGCGCAGCTGGGACACCTGGTCGGGTTCGACGATATTGAGCACCACCCCCGCCAGCCCATCCCCCAGCTGGGAGTGGGCCTCCAGCAAGGCGTCAACGCTGCGGCTGTCTTGCCAGGGGTGGACCAGCACCACCGGGGCCTCAAGCCCCCTGGCCAGTTGCACCAGGCTGAGGCCATAGAGCTGGCCTTCACTGAGGCTGCCGGCGGCTTCCAGTAGGGCTAGGTCATCGGCCCCCTGCTGCAGGCGTTGCTTGAGGGCCTCGAACCCGGCCCCGGGGGCCAGATCGCCAGCTAGCAGACGGCCATGGGCCGTATCGGCGTTGATGGTGTGCAGCGACGGGATCAGCTGGCTTTCGGGTAGTCCCAACGTGCTGGCGACGAAGCGCACGTCCGGGTCCAGCAGCGGATCGCCAGGCTGCTGGACCAGTTGGTCATCGTCGGCGTCGCTGGCCAGGGGTTTACCAAAGGACAAACCCACTCCAAGGCGGAGCAGCTGGCGGCCCAGGCCCAGCACCACCGCCGATTTGCCACTGAATGGTTCGCAGGAGCCGATCAGCAAGGCGGTGGGCATGGAATGACCTCACTGGCAGCAAAGTTGGGCGTCAATTTAGGCAACCGCTCCGCCCCGTCCGATGCTGGCGACACCGTTCGCCCATGCCGTAGTCGATGGCCGCCGCCTCCGACCCCATCAACCCGCCCCCAGCCCCGGGGGCCCGCACGGTGGCGATCACCGGCGCCTCCGGCAGCCTGGGCCAGGCCCTGCTGCGGCGCCTGCATCGTCGCGGTGACCGGTTGATCGCCCTGACCAGCGGCAGCAGCCCCCTGGAGCTCCGGGACGCCCAAGGCTGCCCCATCCCGCTGCGGCAGGTGGGCTGGGCGGTGGGCCAGGAGGAGGCGCTGGGCCCCCTGCTGGCGGAAGTCGACCTGCTGGTGCTCAACCATGGCATCAATGTGTATGGCGACCGCAGTGTGGCCAGCGTGGAACGCACCCTTGAGGTGAATGCCCTCAGCCTTTGGCGCCTGCTGGAACTCTTCGCCCAGGTGGCACGCTCGCGGCCCCCTGCCGGTCGGCCGCGCCCGGAGGTATGGGTCAACACTTCGGAAGCGGAAATCCAGGTGGCGATCAGCCCGCTGTATGAAATCAGCAAACGATTAGTAGGCCAATTGCTCAGTCTGCGGGCCCCTGTGCTGGAGCGTGCTGATCGGGAATCTGGTTTTCCAGGGCTGCGGATTCGCCGCCTGGTGTTGGGCCCCTTTCGCTCCAATCTCAATCCGGTGGGAGGTATGGGCGCGGCTTTTGTGGCCAACGAAATCGTGCGTCAGGCTGGCTGG
>JBILDB010000304.1:0-3396 GCA_044352805.1 Cyanobium sp. | reverse complement strand
AGCCAGCCGCGCAACTTGCCGGGGTTGAGTAGGCCGGCGGGATCGTTGCTGGCTTTGGCCGCCACCTGGCCGGCATCGACCAAGCCGAGGCCGCCGTCCTCCACATAGATGGTGTGGGGGTCAAATAACTGGGCACCCAGGGATAGGCAATCAGCGATCAAAGCCTCCAGCTTCTCGATGCCGTCAAAGCGCAATAGGGGCAGGCCCGCCAGCCGGTTTTCGCCTTGCGAGCGCACCCCCTCCATGTGCCATAGCAACAGATCCGGCCCCCAGCGTTGCCGCAGGGCGGCCAGCATCGCTTCGGCCGGCCGGGGCAGCATCAGTTGCAGATAGGTCCAGCCGGGCTGCTGACTGCGCCAATGCAAGGTGGTGTGGTTCCAGGTGAGCTCCCGCAAGGGCAGGCCCCGACTGGCGCTCTCGGCCTGGTGCCACACCGAGCTGGCGCCGCGATGGCGCAGCCAGGGTTCCAGCAGGGGCGTGGCATCGGCGGCGGCCAGCAGCAATAGGCGGTGCCCCGAGGCGGCCGGGGCCCCACCAGGGGAAGGCAGCGATGCGGCCACCGGGCCCTCCAGCAGGCAGAGACTGTTGAGCAGCAAAGCCGTGGCCGGCAACTCCTGCGCCACTGCCACGGCCGCATCCCAATCCTCAAAATCCACCACCCATTGCCACCAGGCCACCGCCTCGGTGGTGGCCATCTGCAGGGCGGTGATCAAGCCATTGCAGCCGTAGGCGTGGTTGAGGGGTTCGCAGGCCTCCCCTTCCAACCAAAGGCGGCGCGGTTCCGGTTCCACGGTGATCACCTCCAGAGCCAGCAGCTGGCCCGGATCGCGCAGCATCCCCCAACGCAGCGAGCCGATGCCGCTGGAGCCGCCGCCAATGAAGCCCCCGAGGCTGGCCGTGCGCCAGGTGCTGGGGGCCAATCGCAATGAGCGCCCCTGCAGGCGCAATTCCTGGTCGAGGCTGGCAAGAATGCAGCCCGCCTCAGCCACCATGACGCCGCTGGCTGGATCGAGCTGCCGCAAGCGATTGAGGCCCATCAGATCGATCACCACACCGCCGCAGAGGGGCACGCACTGGCCGTAGTTGCCGGTACCCGCACCCCTGGCGGTGAGCGGCACCCCATGGCGGGCGCAGGCCCCGGCCACCGCCATCACCTGCTCAACGCTCTGCACCCGCACCACCAACTGGGCAATGCGGCCCGCCAATAGGGGCGTCAGCACCGGCGAATAGTCGTGGCAATCGCGCGAATAGCGCACCCGATCCGCCGACTCCCGCAGCAGCGTCAGGCTGGGATCTTGCCGCTGCAGCTCCTGGGCCAGGGCCTCGATGCGCTCCGCCGCCACCGGTTCGGGAAGGGGCGGCAGGGCGGTGCTGGGCATGGGGAGTGGGGGGGGGGAAGTGGGGGGATCCTTCCCGATCATGATCGCGGGTTGGAGTTGCCGAAGACCAGCCGCTCAGTGCTGGACTGCGAGGCCCAATCCGTTCAGGCAGCTTGAACGGCAACAGCCCCGGTTTTGATCAGGTCGAGCAGGTGGCAGATGTTGTTGACCTCAGCCTCGGAAAACAGCCCCTCCGGGCCCGTCGGCGCCAGGTCGCTGAATGGCGGGTCGTAGAGGCGGGCGGGATCCATCACGCCGCGGCTAGTGAGCTCGTCGAGGATTTCGTTGATGAAGCGGATCTGGGTGGCGGTGTGGGTGCCATCGGCGAGGAACGCGGCGAAAAGCTCCTTGGCGGCGTTGCGATCCAGGCCCACCAGCGATCGGATGAACAGCCCGAAGCCGTTGCACTCCTCGGCGGCCCGCTGGATCGCCTGCTCCGTGCCGACACCATGGCAGAGCAGCAAGCGCTGCAGCTCGTCGAGATCGGCTGGAGTGAGAGGTTGGTTGCGGCGCAGGCGCTGCATGGTTAGGTGATCCTCATGCGCCTTGAGGAAATCCTTGGCGCGCAAGCGAAACTGCTGGAACTCGTCGCGGGTTAGCAACGCGGCGGCATCCAGCTCACGCATTACACCCAGCTCATCGGTGAAGTTCGTGTAGAGGGGGTCTCGGCTGATGGGTTCGATCAGCCCCATCAACGCCCGCAGGCGCCGCCGCACTTCCTCAAGCATCGGCACAGTGACGTCCTGCCACCATTCGTCGCGCAGCAGATCGCGGATCAACTCCAGTTCAGCAGCAACTTGGGGGATGTTGGGGCGAGCCTCCAGCTGGGCGGCCAGGTCGCGGAGCTGCTTTTGCAAGCGGTTGTAGCGGGGTTCAGCGCGCAACAGGGTGAGCTGCAGGTTGTAAAGCAGCAGATCGAAACGGCGGGCGTCCGCATCGGTGTCGCCCTGCTGCTCGGCGTAGGCGGAGGGCATGGGCGCCAGGGTGGCGGCGAGGTCCTGATGGTCGTCGGGGCTGAGAATGGCCCAAGACTCGCCGTTGCGGAACCGCTCCACCAGCTGAAGATGGGGGCGCACCTGGAAGTTGTCGGCGGGACAGGCGGCCACATGGCAGCGCAGCAGTTCGGCGAGGGTGTGGCGATGCAGCCGTAGAGCGGTCTCGGATCCGTCTGGTTCGCCCTCTGCCGCGGTAATGGCCATGCCGAGCCCCGCCTGCAGCGTCTTCTGATCGACCTTGTGACCGACCTTGTGATCGATGACCTCAATCAACGCCAGACGGCTGCGGAACAGGCGGGTGCTGAGGGATTCAGGGGCAGAGGTGGAGTCGGCGCCGCCCTGGCCAAGGAAGAATTCGAGGTTCTGACAAAGGTCAAAGATCCAGAAGCATTCCTTATCCCTACCAGGCCCGAACAGGTCCTGGCAGGTGCGGGTGCCGCGCCCGACCATCTGCCAGAACTTGGTGCGCGAACGCACCGGCTTGAAGAACACCAGATTGACGATCTCGGGGATGTCGATGCCGGTGTCGAGCATGTCGACCGAGATGGCGATACGTAGATCGCTGCCTGAATCGGCGAATTCATCAATAAGTGACTGGGCATATTTCACCTGGTTATCGATCACCCGGGCGGCCTTGCCGGCCAGGTGAGGGTAGTTGTAATCGAAACGCTCGCGGATGAATTCGGCGTGCTTGTGGTTGCGCGCAAAGATTACCGATTTACCGATACGATCACCGGAGGCTTCTTGACAGCCCTGGGTCATCAGCACCTCCAGGCCCTTGTCGACGGTGTCGTCGTTGAACAGCCAATTGTTGATGGCACCGGAATCGACCCGGCCTGTGCCCAGCACGTTTTCTTCCCAGTCGAGCAAGTCCCACTGGGCCTTCTCCTCGTCGCTGAGGTCGTTGTAGCTGATGCCCTCCCGCGGAAAACGGAGAGAGACAGAGATGGGCCTAAACGGCACGAGAAAGCGGTCGGCGATCGCCTGATCCAGGCCGTATTCATCGGTGGGTAGGCCAATCG
>JBILDB010000303.1:0-3404 GCA_044352805.1 Cyanobium sp. | reverse complement strand
AATCCGCGCCTACTGGTGATGGATGAGGCCACCAGCGCCCTCGACTACGACACCGAGCGCCAGGTTTGCGACAACCTGCAGCAAGCGATGCAGGGTTGCACTGTTTTCGTGATCACCCACCGCCTCAACACAATCAAACGGGCCGACCGCATCGTGTTCATGCACCAGGGATCGATCGTCGAAACCGGTACCCACGACGAGCTGATGGCCCTGCGGGGCCGCTACTACGCCCTCTTCCGGCAACAGGACAACAACTGATATGGCCATTCCCGTCCTTCCCAGCGCCCCCGCCCAGGAGCCCAAGCCCGATTCGGATTCACGCTCGTTGCGATTTAACGAGAGTGAAGATCTTGTGCTGCAGCAGTCACGCGCCTGGGCCAGAGCCATCACCTGGTGTCTGATGGGGGTTACGGCCTTCGGGCTGGCCTGGTTGGCCCTGGCCAAAACCGAAGAGATCGTTACCGCCCCAGGCAAACTTGAGCCCCTGGGGGCCGTCAAAGAAGTGCAGATGCCCGTTGGTGGGGTGGTGGAACAAGTGCTGGTAAAGGAAGGCCAGCAGGTGAGCAAGGGACAAACACTGCTGAGATTGGATACGGAAACAACCCGTGATCGGCAGCAAAGCATGATAAAAAGCATTGCCTATAAAGAGCAGCAAGGCCTGCTCAAACGCGAGGAACTCTTCCGTTATCTTGATACCAATAGCACCGAGCAACGGGTTCTTGCCGAAAGCTTGGTTCTTGAGAGCGAAATCCTCTCAAGGCTAGAGGTCCTGAACAAGGAGGGAGCTACCGCCGAACTTCAGTACCTGGGGCAGCGCCAGAAGGTTCAGGAGGTGCGAGGCAAGCTTGAGCAGTCGCGGATGGATCGGCTGCGTCAGCAGGCCCTCCTGATGCAGGGAATCCGCCAGCTACAGAGCGAGATGACAGATTTACGCAGTAAACTGATCGAACTCAATGTCAATATTCGCTACCAGGAAATCAAGGCGCCTGAATCAGGCGTGGTATTCGAACTCAAGTCAAAGGCCAAGGGATTCGTTGCCCAGACCAGTGAACCGGTGATGAAGATTGTGCCATTTGATCGTCTCGAAGCACGGGTGGAAGTATCCAGCCGCGAGATTGGTTTTGTCTCCTTAAACAAGCCAGCTGATATCAGCATTGATTCTTTCCCTGCCTCGGATTTCGGCGTCCTGCGTGGCACCGTGCGCCGCATCGGCTCCGATGCCCTGCCCCCGGACCAGATGAAGAACTTCTACCGCTTCCCCGTGGACATCAAGCTGGATGCCGCAAGCCTGGTGCCCTGCCCAGCAAGCACAAACTCCGATCAGAAGGTCTGTTTCAAGCCCAGCAAAGGCCCTGCCTTGCCATTGCAAGTGGGTATGTCTTTGACGGCCAATATCAAGTTGCGCAAGGTGACCTACCTGCAATTGTTGATGCAAAATTTCCGCGACAAAGCGGATTCCCTGCGGCGAATCTGATGATAAAGCCTGTGCCAACCCTGCCTGCCAACATCGCCCGCTGGATCAAGACCGACTGCGGCCGATCCCAATATTTGGAACTGGCCGCACGGACGGGCCCAGTGGCCAGGCTACGGCTGGCCTGGTTCGTTTTGATCGCCGGGCTGCGCGACTGGCGCCTGGCCGATCGGCCCTAGGGCCAACCAAGCAGCCCTCAATCTTCCGCCAGGGCTCGCCTTGCGGCCCGGTTCACTAGCCAAACCGAGGCGATGGTGGCCCCAATCCCAGCCAGCCGCAATCCCCAGGTCGCCGGATCGGCCTGGCCCGAGAGCACCGTGCCGAAACGGGCCACATCGCCGGCCAGGGCCCCGAGGGCACAAAACAACACGGTGCCCGGCAGGATGCCGATCAAACCCAGGCAGTAATCCCGCAAACTCACTTCGCTGAGGCCGTAGGCGAGATTGAGCAAGCTGAAGGGAAAGGCGGGAGAAAGCCGTGTCAGCAATACCAATTTTAGGCCCTCGCGGCTGACCGCCTGCTCAATGGCAAGGATTTTGGGGGCGGCGGCCAAACGGCGGCGAGCCCACTCCCGCAACCAGCTGCGACCGAGCAAAAAGACGGCAATGGCCCCCAGGCTTGCCCCAACGAAGACCACCAAGCTGCCTAACAGGGTTCCGTAAAGGGCCCCGGCCAGCATCGAAGCCCATACCCCTGGCAGCAACAGGGTGACCCAAAGGGCATAGAAGGGAACGAACAGGGCGGCACCGGCGGGGCTTTGCAGCAGGGGCAACCAGGGGGCAAGCAGTTCCGACATCACATAATCATTGCAGTTCCCTGTCCTAGCCTGCGCTCAGTTTTGAACGCTGGTGTATGGCCCGTTTGCGGCAGCAAGCACGGTCCTCCCGCGGTAAAGCCAACCCGCCCCGGCGGCGGCGTAGCCGGGCCAGCAGCAGCTTTCAACAACCAGGCACGCCGATCTTTATTGGGGATCAGCGGCTGGAAAACCCCATTCTCGACATCATTGTTTATAGCAGTGGAACCAGTCGGGAAACCCGGGGAGTGCCCCTGCAGGAGTGCCTGCCCTCGCTTGATCTTGCCCACGATGGGGCGAGTATTACCTGGGTCAATGTCAACGGCATCCACGATGTTGGATTGATTGAAGCCCTTGGCGAACACTTCTCACTGCATCCGATGACGATCGAAGATATTGTTAATACAGCCCAGAGACCCAAATGGGATGTAATTTCAAGCTACGGCATGTTGGCCCTGAAGATGCTGGACATGGATGCCAATAAGGAAAGCGTACGCATCGAGCATGTCAGCCTGATTCTGGGGTCTAGTTGGGTGATCTCCTTTTTGGAAGACGAGGGTGATGTTTTCGAATCAGTGCGCCAGGCAATCCGAACCAATGCTGGTCGCATTCGACGCATGGGCGCTGATTATCTATTGTTTTGCCTGGTTGATGCAGTTGTCGACCATTATTTTCTCGTCGTCGAGCACATCGGCGACAAGGTCGAGATTCTCGATGAAAGACTGCTGGTCGACCCCCGTCAGAATGACATTCAGGTTCTGCATCGTTTCAAGCGGGATCTGCTCAGTTTGCGGCGAGCCGTCTGGCCCTTGCGGGAGGTGTTGAGTGCGGTGTCGAAGGAAGAATCGCCCCTATTACACAGCGAGACGAAAGTATTCTGGCGTGATCTCTATGACCATTGTATCCAAGTCATTGATATTGTCGAAACCGCAAGGGACACTTTGTCAAGCATGCATGACACCTATCTTTCGACTATCAGTAATCGCATGAATGAAGTCATGAAGGTGTTGACGATTTTCTCAACAATCTTCATGCCGATTACTTTTATTGCCGGGGTCTATGGCATGAATTTTCAATACATGCCAGAGCTGGCCTGGAAGCCGGCCTATTTCATCACCCTGGCGGTTATGGCCTTGATTG
>JBILDB010000046.1:0-11099 GCA_044352805.1 Cyanobium sp. | reverse complement strand
TGTAGAGATTACCCATATGTTACGTAGCAGGCTAACGCTTGGGCTCATTGGAATCCCAAAGTGAAGCAGGTTGTAGCGAAGCGGTAAGCTGGGCAGCTTTTGGTCGTCCCGTTTAGCGCATTGATATCGCGCGGATTCACAAAGTAAGTGCAACAGGCAGCCCATCAAGCACACCCCTTGAAGGCCGGAAAGTGTCAGACTCGTATTCAACAAAGGGGTGGTCTGATGAATAGGTATCAACATCTGACAGCAGATGAGCGACATCAGATTACTGCGATGAGACGCCTTCATTACTCCCAGGCGGCAATTGCCAAAGAGTTGTCACGTTCGCCAAGCACTATTAGCCGCGAACTCAGGCGCAATGTCACTCGTCATGATGGATGGTACAGAGCTGAAAAAGCGCAAAGTTTTGCGATTGCACGCATATCGAGCCAGCGTCGTAGGTCATGGTTTAGTTCCAGCCAGTGGCATCAGGTCGAGGCTCTGCTGAAACGTAAGTGGAGCCCAGAGCAGGTCAGCTAAAAGCTAAAGGAGCAGGGCATCTGCAGCATCAACCACGAAACGATCTACCGGTACATTCTTAAAGATAACAAGGCTGGTGGCAATCTGTATAGGCACATGCGGATCATGCCAAAAAAACGCCGGAAGCGTTACAACAGCAAGGATTCCAGGGGAGTGTTGAGGGGCAAGCGGCATACCTCTGAGCCTCCTGCAGAGGTTGAGCTGCGCCAAGAGCCAGGGCACTGAGAGGGTGCACTGTCATCGGTGTCGACAAGCGTTTCAGCATTTTGACCTTGGTTGAGCGGCGTTCAGGATTCGCGATCATCAAGAAGCTGAAGGCACGCACAACCCTCGAAGTCAATACTGCAGCCATCCAAGCAATTTCTGAGCATAGAAAGATGTTTAGAACGATAACCTTTGACATCGGCACTGAGTTCCATGATTACAAGCGGCTTGAGTCCAGTTTTTCGATTAGATGCTATTTTGCGACCCCATACCATTCATGGGAACGAGGATCAAATGAGAACCTAAATGGATTGATAAGGCAGTACGTCCCAAAAGGAGCGTGCATGAAGCTATTGACCCAAGAACGTCGTAATGAGATCGCAGCGGATCTCAATACTCGGCCGAGGAAGCGACATGGCTTCAAGACCCCATCTGAGATGTACTATGCGTCTTGACCACCATTGCACCTCAACGTTGAAACTACGTGCCCTGCAATACTCGCTTTAGACTACGAGCCAAGCTTTGAATATCTTCTTCAGAATTAATCTTTGCGTCGCAAACATCCTTGAGGAATTCTGGAACAGGAGACTCGTCAAGAGTCAATGGAATTACCGGGCTAAACAGTGCATCCTTGCTTCTCATTTTACTCATGGCCACGCTGATTTCTCTGGCTACTCTTTCATCATTTAGGTCAAGATTAGAAGAGTTTAAGATTAATGCAGAGGAAGAGTCTTCCAAAGCTCTTTCAATTGCAGCCTGCCATCTCATGCCTGGCATAATCTGTTCACCATCAAGCCATGTCGAGAAGCCTAGTGTCTTAAGGGCTTCGGATATTTTCTTCGCTTGTGAGAAATCACCACCTGAATATATTATGAATATCTTCCTGCGACCACGTTTCTTGCGCTGAATGCTAGAGAACAAAATAGAAGTGATTCCTGCATATGCTGATGAGAGCAATGAAATAAAAACAATATTTGTATTTTCCTTGCTTCCGACTCTGAAAAATAATAAGGATGCCGACATTAAGGCAGAAATAAGAGAGAGCATGTACAGCTCTTTAAACAAAGACATTCGTTTCGAATTAAAATCTTTCATTTTAAACTCCCTTTACCAACATAACAAATGATGCATATAGCAAGACTCCTACAGCGTTTACTCCGATCCCGAGCAATAAAAACTGTCCACGAGGATTTTGATTCCTCCCTTCCCAGTCTTGATGGGTTGATAGGATCCATAGTAGCAAAAAGAATGATATTGCAAGAAAGGAAGAAGTCGCAACCATTTTCGAGGTAAGCAAACTGTTTGCCAGGCTACCGCTTGACCCGGCTTTCTGTAGATCATATAAATAAACCATTGCAGATCCAAGTGCTGATAGTGCAAGTTCGACGCCGAGGTAGAAATCTGTCCTTTTCCATCCGCCTCCTCGAACTAATTTCTTGGCCAATGCTCCACAACAAATCAATATTAAGGGTATGCCTAGTGCTACTGTATATGGGTTGGTCAGAAGCATGTTATGAGTTCGAATACTTGTGTGCGCTTTTCCGGAACCCATTACTAACTACAGCATAAGCATTGGGCTTTGTCAAGGTAATTTGAAGCTTGAGTGGCTGTCTCGCGAACTAAAATGCACTTTACGGCATGGATAGATCGTGCGCAGCCACAATCTATCCGGTGTTGGACAAGCCCCACACCACTGGGATTCTGGGGGCGCAGGGGCCTAAAACTACAGGAGATACATCCGCCCGCTTTTCAGGTTCCCTTTACGATTGGCATCGATGATAAGTAGAAATGCCTGCTCCATGGCTTTCACGGCCTCCCAAAGAGTGTAAGAGATGATGAGCCGGCATACGTGTAAAGATGGTTGCCCAGCTATAATAATAAATGAGCTGATATTGAATGCTTGATAATAGACTCTGGCTGTTGAATCTGACACGCAGCGGCTTAGTCCAACGCAGTGTGGGCGGACCGTCTAACACCCTAACCAGGTAGGTTATATTCATCATATCAGCAATAGCCAAGCCCCCATAAATTCTTCAGATGGCTTGCGCTGCATGGCTTCTCAAGGGTGCGGAGGTGCCGGCTAAGCATGCTATTTGGATCCGCACAACATCACATGGTTTGGCAGAGTTGCCCAGACTGATCTGGCGATGTGCTTTTGTCAAGGAAAAGTGATTATCTGAATGACTTTTGTCACCATTCACTACACGATTGATTGCGTTAGTAACGATAATGCAGGTTTCGAATCGCAGTGGCCGATTAGTTCCTGAATCGTCATGAAGTCGACCCCAACCCCTGCATGTTCGTGCCTCAACATCGCCACAGCCTGGCGTGACATTTCCATTTTGAATATCGCAAGTTGTGGCAACCTGCGGAGGAAAGTTCCCCCCCCAAGGCTCATGAATCTTCTGTGCAGCGCAATCACTACCACCTGCTGCTGTCGCTGCAAGGCGGCGATGCCCTCGTTGGCGGCCCGTTGCATGTAGCGGTCGTCGTGGGCTGCCTTGCGGCCGATGGGGGTGTTGATCACCAGTACGTTGCAGCAAACCATTGCACGGCAAATTGCTGTCATAATGCTTTCAGCTTGATGTCACCCCAACCGGAGGCCTGGGCCCTTGGCAACGCTCACCCTGCGCAACGTGCCCGACGAGTTGGTGGCGCGGCTCAAAGCCCGTGCCAAGCGGCATCGGCGCAGCCTCAACAACGAAACCATCGCCGCCCTGGAGCTGGCGGATGCAACGGCGACCGGGGCAACGCCCTTGCCAGCTGCGGTGTCTGTTGGTCTGGACGCCACCCTGGGGCGCATGGAGGAGATCCGTGCCGGGCTTCGGGCCAAGGCTGCCGCCGAGGGCAGGGAGATTCTGCTGTTGCCTCCGCCCCCTCCACTAACGCCGGAGCAGGTCCAGGCGCAACGGGTGCGGTTCACGGAGCAGCGCAGTGGTTTCAAGGGTCCACCCCCCACAAGTGAAGAGATCATCGAAGCGATCGAGCGGGAAAACCATCCACCCGATGACGACCTCTTGGCAACTCCAAAGAGGCTGGACTATTGACCGTTGTCGTCGACACCAATGTGCTGATTGAGCTATTCCTTCCCACACAGAACGGTGATGTCGTGCAGCGCCTGTGGGATGCCGATCGCGACTGGAGGTTGCCCCAGCTGTGGGTTTGCGAATTCTGCCATGTTCATTTGAAATATCTAAGAGCTGGTCACCTTGATCTGAGCACGGCCCTGAATAACCTGGCCCTGGCCGAGGAAGCATTTTTGCCGTTGACAGTGTCCATCGAAAGCGCAGGCGCACTCCAGCTCGCCCACAGCCACGGCTGCTCCAGCTACGACGCTGAATTCGTGCTCCTAGCCCAGCTGCTGGCCTGCCCGCTGTTGACGTTTGATCGCAAGCTGCTGCAGCTGTTTCCGGATGTGGCGGTGAAGCCGGGTTAGTAGGCTGGCGCCGTGGAGCGCCGCAAAAACTCAATCAGAGATTCACCTCCTCACCTCCCCAACCCTCTAACCCCCCCAAGGCTCATAAATATCCTGCAACGCAATCACCTCCACCTGCCGCTGCTGCTGCAGGGCGGCGATGCCCTCGACGGCGGCGCGGGCGCCGGCGAGGGTGGTGACGGTGGGGACGGCGTAATCGAGGGCGGCGCGGCGTAGGTAGCGGTCGTCGTGGGCGGCCTGGCGGCCGATGGGGGTGTTGATTACTAGCTGGATTTCGCCGGAGCGGATGGCGTCTTCGATGTTGGGGCGGCCTTCATGCACCTTCAGCACCGTTTCGACCCGCAGGCCAGCGGCCTCCAGGGATGCGGCGGTGCCGACGCTGGCCACCAGGGCGAAGCCTGCCTGGGCCAGGCGCCGGGCCACCGGCAGCAATGCCGGCTTGTCGCGGTCGTGGGTGGAAAGAAACACCGTGCCGCTTGTGGGTAAGGCTTCGCCGGCCGCTAATTCGGCTTTGGCATAGGCCAGGCCAAAATCGGCGGCGATGCCCATCACCTCGCCAGTCGAGCGCATTTCTGGGCCTAACAAAGTATCCGCCCCCGGAAAACGCTTGAAGGGCAGCACCGCCTCCTTGACGGTTTGCAGCGGCGGCACCGGCTCGCTGGTTAGGCCCAGCTGCGCCAAGGTGCGGCCGGCCATCAATTGGCTGGCGATTTTTGCTAATGGCACGCCCGTCGCCTTGGCCACAAATGGCACCGTGCGCGAGGCCCGGGGGTTGGCCTCAATGATGAACACCAATTCCTGGCCATCGGCCTGGCGTTGAATCGCGAACTGCAGATTGATCAGGCCCCGCACCTCCAGGGCCAGGGCCAGGTCCCGGCTCCAGCCCTTGATCGTCTCCAGCACCTCCGGGCCCAACGACACCGCCGGCAATGCGCAGGCCGAATCGCCCGAGTGAATCCCGGCCGGTTCGATGTGCTCCATCAACCCGCAAATCAATACCTGGCCGTCGCCATCGCAGAGGGCATCCACATCCACCTCGATGGCATTTTCCAGAAACTGGTCGATCAGCACCGGATGGTCCGGTTCCACCTGCACCGCCTCCACCATGTAGCGATTCAGCTCTTCTTCGCCATAGACCACCTCCATGGCCCTACCGCCCAGCACATAACTGGGCCTTACCACCACCGGGTAGCCCACCCGCTCGGCCACGGCCCGCGCTTCGGCGTCGCTGCGGGCCAGGCCATTACGGGGCTGACGAATCTCCAATCGCCGCAAAATCGCCTCGAACTGCTCCCGGTCTTCGGCGCGGTCGATCGATTCGGGGGAGGTGCCCCAGATGCGGGTGCCGCAAGCCTGGCCCTCGGCGGATTCCAGCCAGCGCAACAGCGGAATCGCCAGCTTCAGGGGCGTCTGGCCGCCGAACTGCACAATCACCGCCTCGGGGCGTTCGGCCTCGATCACATTCAGCACATCTTCAAAGGTCAGCGGCTCGAAATAGAGGCGATCTGAGGTGTCGTAGTCGGTGGAGACGGTCTCCGGATTGCTGTTCACCATCACGGTGGCGAAACCTTCTTTGCGCAGGGCGAAGGAGGCGTGGCAGCAGCAATAATCAAATTCGATGCCCTGGCCGATGCGGTTGGGCCCACCACCCAAAATCATCACCTTGCGGCGGCTTTCGGGCTGCACCTCACTGGCCGGTGGCAATACCCGCAGCTGGCCATCAGCGCCGATTTGCTCTAGGGGGCGTTCGTAGGTTGAGTAGTGATATGGCGTGCTGGAGGCGAATTCGGCGGCGCAGGTGTCCACTGTCTTGAAGATGGCGCTCACCCCTAGGGCCTGGCGGTGGCGGCGCACTTCCAATTCGGCCGATCCGGTGGTCCAGCCGATCTGGCGGTCGGAGAAGCCCAGTTGCTTCAGCTCCAGCAGGGCCGGGGCCCCCAAATCGGCCAGCTGGCGCCCCTGCAGCAGCCGCTGCTCCGCTTCCAACAAGCCCCGCAACTTGGCCAAAAACCAGGGATCGATGGCACTGAGCCGATGCAATTCGGCATCGCTATAGCCCCGCACCATGGCGGTGCGCACCGCCAAAATGCGATCCGGCGAAGGGGTGCGCACCTGGCGCTCCAGGTCGGACGGGTTGGGATTGGGATCGTCGCGGTCGCAGCCCCAGCCGGCCAGGCCGGTTTCCAAAGATCGCAATGCCTTCTGGAAGGATTCCTCGAAGCAGCGGCCGATCGCCATCGCTTCGCCCACCGACTTCATCGAGGTGGTCAGCACCGCCGCACTGCCTTGAAACTTCTCGAAAGCGAAGCGCGGCACCTTGGTGACCACATAATCAATCGTCGGTTCAAAACAGGCCGGCGTGGCGCCGGTGATGTCGTTGACGATTTCATCAAGGGTGTAACCCACCGCCAGCCGGGCGGCGATCTTGGCGATCGGAAAGCCGGTGGCCTTGCTGGCCAGGGCCGACGACCGGGAGACGCGCGGATTCATCTCAATCACCACCACCGCCCCGTCCTCGGGATTGATGGCGAACTGGATGTTGCTGCCGCCCGTATCCACCCCAATCTCGCGAATGATGGCGATCGACTGATCGCGCAACCTTTGGTATTCGCGGTCGGTGAGGGTCTGGGCCGGGGCCACCGTGATCGAATCGCCGGTGTGGACCCCCATCGGGTCGAGGTTTTCGATGCTGCAGACAATCACCACGTTGTCGGCGGTGTCACGCATCACCTCCAGTTCGAATTCCTTCCAGCCCAACAGCGATTGTTCGACCAGAATCTGGGAGACGGGGCTGGCCTCCAGGCCGCTTTTGCAGATCGCCCGGAATTCTTCCGGGTTGTAGGCGATGCCACCCCCCGAGCCGCCCAGGGTGAAGGCCGGCCGGATGATGCGCGGATAGGACCCAATCGTCTCGCCGACCTCCTCGGCCTCCTCCAACGTATTGGCGATGCCCGAGGGGCATACGGCCACGCCGATGCGGGCCATGGCCTCTTTGAACAGCAGCCGGTCCTCCGCCATGCGGATCGCCTCCAGGTTGGCGCCGATCAAGGTGACGCCAAAACGCTCCAAGGTGCCGTCTTCCGCCAGGGCCACGGCCAGGTTGAGGGCCGTCTGCCCCCCCATGGTCGGCAGCAGGGCATCGGGCCGCTCCCGCTCGATCACCCGGGCCACCACCTCCGGCGTCAGCGGCTCGATGTAGGTGCGATTGGCCAGGTCCGGGTCGGTCATGATCGAGGCCGGATTGCTGTTGACCAGCACCACCTCGTATCCCTCCGCCCGTAGGGCCTTGCAGGCCTGGGTGCCCGAATAATCGAACTCACAGGCCTGGCCGATCACGATCGGACCGGACCCCAACAGCAGGATGCGCCTGAGATCCGTGCGGCGGGGCATGGTGTTGGCAGCCAAACGGGCCCAGCCTCTCACGCTCGCCGGCCATCCCTACCAACCCCGGGGGCCCGATTCCGGGGGGGCATGGTTAGGGTGGGCGGATTCAGATGTGCCTGTGACCCGGCGATGAGCGAACTCCAGCGCTTGAAGGGGCTCCTTCCCCCTGAGATGCAGAGCTGGGTGTTTGTCGAAGCTTCAGCCGCCGTCGACCCACCCCTGATCAGCATCGAAGAGATCGGTCGCGACGAGATCGAGATCCAGATCGACCTGCAGAAATGGGATGCCCTGGCCCTCGACCACCGCAACCTGCTCTTCTGGCATGAGGTTGGTCGCATCCAGAACGACACCGTTCCCCGCGACGGCTGGGAAATGGCAGCCCTGGCCATCGGCCTCGGCGGCGCCATCGGCGAGCTGTGGGTGCAGGACGGCCTGCTGTTGATCTTGGCGATGGGCCTCTCTGGCTTTGCCGGCTACCGCCTCTACCTCAAAAACAACAACGAGAAGCGCCTGCGCGATGCCATCAGTGCCGACGAGCGGGCCATCGATCTGGCTTGTCGCTTCGGTTACACACTGCCCAATGCTTACAAGAGCCTGGGCGGCGCCCTCAAGGAGCTGGTTGAGCAGACCCGCAAGAAACGCCGTCGCGCCTTCTACGAAGATCGCCTTGAGGCCCTGCGCAAGAGTGCCGGCAAGGCCCGCGCCGAAATGGCCCAGCAAGAGGGCTCCCGCCAATCCGTAAGTAGTGAGAACGTCTATGGCTGAAATCGCCCGGCTAGATGGGGCCTTCGCCCCTGAAACAATCGTCACCCCCGAAGCCAACGTCGCCCCCAGACCACCGGCCCCCAACCCCCTGGGAGTGCCTGGGATCGACAGCCACGCCCTGGCCTTGATGGCCGCCGAGGCCTGCGATGACCGCAAGGCCGTTGATATCCGCCTGATCGGCGTTGAGGCCATCTCCTCGTTGGCCGATTGGTTTGTGATCTGCAGCGGCCTCTCCGATGTGCAGGTTCGCGCCATCGCCCGCTCGGTGCAGGACCAACTGGAAGAGCAGGCGGGTCGGTTGCCCCTGCGTCAGGAGGGCCAGGACCACGGCCGCTGGGTGGTGCTTGATTACGGCGAACTGATCGTCCACGTGCTCGCCCCCAACGAGCGCGGCTACTACGACCTGGAGGCTTTCTGGAGCCAGGGGCAGCAGGAGCGCTACGTCAGCCCCCTGCAACCGCCCGCCTAGTTCTCACCATGGCGATCCCCACCAGGAGTGGCGACTTCGGCCAAGACCAGGAACGGTCAGGCCCTGCCCTGATTGTCCAGGCGGGCCCCTGTCCCGTACCCCAGGACCAACGGCCCCTGCGCGAATACCAGCAACTGCTGGAGTCCTGGTTCTTTGTCTGGCCCGCCGGCCCCGATGGCTGGCCCCTGCTGCGGGCCCTGGGCTTGAGTTTCCTATTGCTGCTGCCGGTGGCCCTGGTGGTGGCTACTGGCAGCGTCCCCCTGCGTCACGACATCCCTCGGCTGGTGGTGGCCGCGGCCACCGCCAGCGTCACCTTGCCCCTGCTGCTGTTGCTGCGCCAGTGGATGGGCTGGACCTACGTGCAAAAACGCCTGCTGGCCGACCAGGTGTATTACGAGGAATCGGGTTGGTATGACGGCCAGGTATGGCCCAAGCCGCTCCCCTGGCTCCAGCAGGACCAGCTCGTCGCTCGCCACCAGATCGGCCCCGTCCTCTCCCGCCTGCGCCTCGGTCTCACCGTTGCCGGCCTGCTGCTGGTCGCTGGTACCGGGCTCTGCCAGGCTCTCTGAGCCGGTATCGCCGGCCCCTGACTCCTCCGCATCGCTCCCCATGTCCCTGCCCTCCAGCTTTTCGGGAGCCAATCGAGGCGGCTTGATTGCGCCCTTGGAGGTGAGGTTGCTGCGCAATGGCATCGCCGAATCGCAACACCGGGTCCATGCCGTGGTCTGTGACAGCCGCGGCCGGGTGCTACTGCGGGCCGGCGATCCCCAGCAGCTCAGTTTCGTGCGCAGCGCCCTCAAACCATTCCAGGCCATGGCGTTTGTCGGCAGCGGCGCAGCCGAGCGCAACGCTTGCGGCGACAGGGGCCTGGCGATTGCCTGCGCCTCCCATAGCGGCAGTGCCGTCCACGCCCGCGAGGCTTTTCGGCTGCTCTGGGGAGCCGAGCTGGAAACCTCCCAGCTGCAATGCCCCGTCCCCGCAGGCGCCACCAGCCCCTTGGAGCACAACTGCTCCGGCAAACACGCGGCTTTTCTGGCCACCTGCCGCCAGCTGCACTGGCCCCTCGAGAGCTACCTACAGATCGACCATCCGGTCCAACAGGAGGTGCTCAAACGCATCGGTGAATTGTTGGCGATCCCCGCCGCCGAGCTGGTCAGCGCCCCCGACGACTGCGGTGCCCCAACCCTGCAACTGCAATTGGCCCAGATGGCCCTCACCTTTGCCCACCTCGGCGCCGGCACCCATGCCGATCTCGAACAGTTGGGCCGGGCGATGCTGGCCCACCCCGAACTGGTGGCGGGGGAGGGTCGCTTTGACACCGAGCTGATGCGCAGTGGCCATGGCCAGGTGATCAGCAAGGGCGGCGCTGAGGGCATCCAATGCCTCAGCCGGGTGGGTGAAGGCCTGGGGGTGGCCATCAAGGTGGAAGACGGGGCCAGCCGGGCCAAACACGCCGTGGCCCTGCATTTGCTGCAGAAACTCGAATGGCTGACGCCCATGTCCCTAGAAGAACTGGACCAGCGCTTCTTGAGGCCAGCCCCCCACCTGCGGCTGGAGGTGCTGGGGGAGATGCGCTGAAGGGCCCGCCAGCCAGGAGGGGGGTGCCCTCGGGCTGGTAGTGTTGTTAAACACCGCGGGGTAGAGCAGTCTGGTAGCTCGTCGGGCTCATAACCCGAAGGTCGCGAGTTCAAATCTCGCCCCCGCCACCACTTGCAACCGCATCAGCCCTGGCGCTCCTTTGAGTACCAGGGCTTTTGCTTGGCCCGCCAGTCCCGTTGCCGCCCTGCCCCTCGCCCATGGCCCTGGACCCCACCCTTGATGGCCCCTGGGATGCGCTGGTGGTGGGCTGCGGTGCCAGTGGCGGCGTGGCCGCCATGGTGCTGGCCGAGGCCGGCCTCAAGGTGCTGGTGCTGGAGGCTGGCCCCCAACTGAGCCCCCGGCGGGCCCGGGGGGGGGAACCCCTCAACAGCCTGCGGCGCTTGGCCTTTCTCAGCAGTGGCCGCACCCGGTTGCAGGCCCAGCACCCGGGTTTCTGGAAACACAACCCCGAGCTCTTCGTCGATGAGCGCCTGCATCCCTACACCACCCCGGCTGACGCCCCTTTTCTGTGGAGCCGGGGCCGCCAGGTGGGGGGTCGCAGCCTCACCTGGGGCGGCATCACCCTGCGGCTCTCCGACCACGAATTCAAGGCCGGCGAACGGGATGGCCGGGGCCCCTCCTGGCCGCTCAGCCACGCCGATCTCGACCCCTATTACACGCGGCTGGAAACTTTGCTGGGGGTTCATGGCCAGGCCGATGGCCTCAGCACCCTCCCCGACG
>JBILDB010000302.1:0-3436 GCA_044352805.1 Cyanobium sp. | reverse complement strand
TTGGCCGCCCCAGCCGAAGCATGAATTTCTAGGATGGGATGTTTGTGACACGGCGGCCCATGGCCATTGGCATCGGCTTGCTTGGTCTTGGCACGGTGGGCGCGGGGGTGGCCGCCATCCTTGCCAGCCCAGAAGGGCGCCATCCCCTGGTGGGCCAACTGGCCCTGCGCCGCGTGGCGGTGCGCGATCCGGGCCGGGCCCGGGCCGTCAGCCTCGATCCCACCCTGCTGGTGACCGACCCGCACCTGGTAGTAAACGATCCCGCCGTCGACATCGTTGTCGAGGTGATGGGGGGGCTGGAGCCGGCCCGCAGCCTGATCATGCAAGCCATCGCCGCCGGTAAGTCGGTAGTCACGGCCAACAAGGCGGTGATCGCCCGCTATGGCGAAGAAATCGCCGCCGCCGCCGCCGCACGCGGCGTTTATGTGCTTATTGAGGCGGCGGTGGGCGGTGGCATCCCGATCATCGAACCCCTGAAGCAATCGTTGGGGGGCAACCGCATCCTGCGGGTCAGCGGCATTGTCAACGGCACCACCAACTACATCCTCAGCCGCATGGCCGACGAGGGGGCCGCCTACGCCGACGTGCTGGCCGATGCCCAGCGCCTGGGTTACGCCGAAGCCGACCCCGCCGCCGATGTCCAGGGGGGCGACGCCGCCGACAAGATCGCCATCCTGGCCGGTCTCGCCTACGGCGGCAGCATCGAGCGCTCCGCCATCCCCACCGAAGGCATTGATCGGTTGGAAGCGCGAGATGTGACCTACGCCAGCCAGCTGGGTTATGTCGTCAAGTTGCTGGCCGTGGCCGAGCGCTTTGAGGCCAGTGCCAGCCCCGATGCGCCCCCAGCCCCCGACCCCGCCAGCGACGTGGTGGCCCTCGATGTACGCGTCCACCCCACCCTGTTGCCGCGCAGCCACCCCCTGGCCGGCGTCCATGGGGTCAATAACGCCATCCTGGTGGAAGGGGACCCGGTGGGGCAGGTGATGTTCTTCGGTCCCGGCGCCGGCGCCGGCCCCACCGCCTCCGCCGTCGTCGCCGACATCCTCAACATTGCCGGCATCAGCCAGCTCGGGGCCCCCGCCGGTGCCCTCGATCCCCTGTTGGCCGCCAGCCGCTGGCGCCAGTGCGCATTAGTAGACGGCGCCCGCACCCGCCACCGCAACTACGTACGGCTGCTCACCCGCGATGAGGCCGGCGTGATCGGCAAAATCGGCACCGCCTTCGGCGTGGCTGGGGTCTCGATCCAATCAATCGTCCAGTACGAGGCCAGCGGTAGTACCAGCAGCAGTACCAGCAGCAGTGGCAGTGGCGCCGAAATCGTCGTCATCACCCATGAGGTGGAGGAGTCGCGCTTTCGCCAGGCCCTGGCCGCGATCACGGCCCTGCCGGAGGTGCAAACCGTGGCGGCTTGCCTGCGCACCCTCTAAGCCCGCCCCCCGACCCCCGTGGGGGAGGATGGGGCCCACCTCTGGCGCCGGCAGTGCCTCCAGCCCAGGATTCACCGCAGCAGCCGGCCCCCCCGGAACCCCAGATTCGCGCGCGCCAGCGCCCACCGCGCCAGCGCCCGGCGCTGATCGCCACCTCTCTCCTGCTTGGCATTTGCCTTGCTGCCTGCCAGCCGGCCCGATCGCCCGGCAGCCTGATCGTCGGCCAGGCCAGCCGCATCAATTCGCTGGATCCGATCAAGGCCTCGCGGGTGGGCGTGATGCAGGCCCTGGCGGCCCTGGGTGATCCGCTCTATTCGATCGAAGCCGATGGCCGCATCGAACCACGCCTGGCCACCGCCCTGCCCCAGCTCAGTGCCGATGGCCTGCGGGCCCGCATCCCCCTGCGCCAGGACGTCCTCTTCCATGACGGCAGCCGCTTTGATGCGGATGCCCTGGTGTTTTCGCTACAGCGTTTCATCAAGTCCGGCACCTTGGGCTTCCAGCTGGGCGATCGGGTTGAGGCGGTGCGGGCCGTGGGGCCCTACGAAGTGGAACTCAGCCTCAAGCGTCCCTTCGCACCGCTGCCGCGCCTGCTGTCGGCCATCTTCCTCACCCCCGTCTCCCCCACCGCCTACAAGAACCACCGCGATAAACCCCTCAACGAGCGCTTTATCGGCACCGGGCCCTATCGACTGGCCTATTTCAGTGAGCAACAGCAGCGGCTGGTGCCCTTCGAGCGTTATTGGGGGCGCCGTCCCGCCAATGGCGGCCTGACGCTCACCACCTACAGCAACTCCACCTCCCTGCTGGGGGGCCTGCGCAGCGGCGAAATCGACCTGCTGCTATCAAGCAGCCTCGAAATCGACCACCAACTGGCCCTGCATCGCAGCGCCCAAAGGGGGGAATTCAAAGAAGGGGTGGGTCCCGCCCTGGACATCAGCTTTCTCTCCCTGCTCACCAGCCAGCCCCCCCTCGACAACCCGACCCTGCGCCAGGCGATTGCCGCCAGCCTCGACCACGAACTGATCGAGCAACGGGTCAGCCTGGGGATGCGGCCCAGCCTGCGCAGCCTGGTGCCGCCCTCCCTGCCCGGTGCCGACCCCGAGGCCTGGCCCGCCTTCAACCCCGAGCGCGCCCGCAGCCTCTACAAAAAGGCCGGCTATTGCAACGGCAAGCGCCTCAGCCTGCCGCTCACCTTTCTCTCCGATGTACCCACCGACCGGCTGTTTGCCCTCACCTGGCAGAGCCAGCTCAAACGGGACCTGGATGATTGCGTGCGCCTCGAAGTGAGCGGCATGGAATCAACCACCGCCTATTCGCAACTCGATAAGCAGGCATTCCCGATGATTCTGATCAATTGGATGGGGGACTATCCCGATGCCGAAAACTACCTCTCCCCCATGCTCGGTTGCACCAAGCCCCAAGGCAACCGCTGTCTGGAGGGGGGCAGTGCCCTCAGCGGCAGCTTCTGGACGGCCCCCGGCTTGGATGCCCAGCTGCAACGCAGCAGCGAACTGGCGGGCCCCGAACGCTTGGCGCTGCTGCAAACGATCCAGCGGCGGGCGGCCGAGGGCGTGCCCTACCTGCCGGTGTGGGTGGTGCGACCGGCCGCCTGGGCCCGGCCCCAGCTGGAGGCGCCCCGCTTTGACGGCTCTGGCCGGGTGCTGCTCTCCCAATTGCGCCCGACCAGTCCAACGGCCACCAGCCCAACAGCGGCCACCAGCCCGGCGACGCCCGGCACGACCAAAGCCGGAGGCCAACGATGAGCCGCCGCCGCCAACTGCTGAGCTACGCGGCCTCCCGGCTGGCCCTGGCGCCGGTGATGTTGTGGTTGATCGCCAGCCTGGTGTTTCTGCTGTTGCGCCTGGCCCCCGGCGATCCGATCGACGCCCTGCTAGGCCCCCGGGCCCCCGAGGCGGTGCGATCCGCCCTCCGGCAGCAGTTGGGACTCGACCAACCCCTGGCCCAGCAGTACGTGGGGTTCATGGGCAAGCTGCTGCACGGCGACC